>JBEGUE010000129.1:0-8080 GCA_041179045.1 Pseudomonadota bacterium | reverse complement strand
GTCGTTCCAAGCAGGCCTTTAAACCCATTGAGCCGGGCAAGGTAAAGATGTATGTCTGTGGAATGACGGTTTATGACTTTTGCCATATTGGCCATGCCCGGGTGATGATTGTGTTTGACATGGTGGTGCGCTGGTTGCGTGCCAGCGGCTACGAGGTAGTTTACGTCCGTAACATCACCGATATTGATGACAAGATCATCAATCGTGCGATTGAGAATGGTGAGCCTATCTCTGCGCTAACACAGCGTTTTATTGATGCGATGCATGCCGACTCAAATGAATTGGGTTTGATGTATCCAGACCGTGAGCCTCGTGCAACCGATTACATCGGGCAAATGCAGGGCATGATCGGCCGCTTAATTGAAAAAGAATTGGCTTACCAAGGCGAAGATGGCGATGTGAACTTTGCCGTTCGATTGTTCCCGGAATACGGCCGCCTTTCTGGTAAGTCCTTAGATGAATTAAATGCCGGTGAGCGTGTTGCTGTTGGTGGTGGTAAGCGAGATCCATTGGACTTTGTCCTTTGGAAGAGCGCTAAACCAGAGGAGCCTGCAGATACACGCTGGAAATCTCCTTGGGGTGAAGGTCGCCCTGGATGGCATATTGAATGCTCTGCCATGTCATGCGATTTGTTAGGCGAGCATTTTGATATTCATGGTGGCGGTGCAGACTTGCAATTTCCGCACCATGAAAACGAGATTGCCCAGAGCGAGGGAGCGCTCTATGGCCAAGATCATCAAGCTAGCGATGAGCCTTTTGTGAATTACTGGATGCATAACGGACATATTCGGGTAAATGAAGAAAAGATGTCCAAGTCATTGGGCAATTTTTTCCTCATTCGTGATGTCTTAAAGAGCTTCGATCCCGAGGTCTTGCGTTTCTTCATGCTACGCGCCCACTATCGCAGCCCAATTAACTATAGTGATGCACAGCTCGAAGAGGCTCGTGCTGGACTGGTTCGTCTTTATACGGCTTTAGCCTCGGTTACATTGAGTGATAAGCCTGTAGACCCCCATTCACCATGGGCTCAGCGCTTTACTAATGCGATGAATGATGACTTTAATACGCCTGAGGCGATCGCAGCTCTGTTTGATTTAGCCAGTGAAGTGAACCGTGCGCAGGGCGAAGAAAAAGTACAGTTAGCCCATACACTCAAGAGCTTGGCTAAGCCTCTTAATTTCTTGCAACGTGACCCGACCGTATTTTTACAAGAAGGATCCCGGGGCGCTGATGCCAGCCTATCTGCTGCCGCTATTGAAGAGCAGATTGCGGCACGAGTCGCCGCAAAGCTAGCGAAAGATTTTGCTAAAGCGGATTTAATTCGCCAGACTTTATTAGATCAGGGCGTAGTATTGGAAGATAAACCCGGTGGCATTACCGAATGGCGCAAAAGTTAATTGAAGAGTATTTATTTTGAGTAAAGTTGCACAGCAAGTCATCGTTGAAGAAGTCGCCCCCGATTATTGGGAGCATGCATGTACTGAGTTGATGAAGGATGATCGCATTTTAAAAAAACTGATTCCAAAATATGGTTCAGGTTTTTTGCGGACACGTGGTGATGCATTTACTACTCTAGCAAGAGCGATTGTTGGCCAGCAAATTTCGGTTGCTGCAGCTCAGTCTGTCTGGACTAAGGTTTTGTTGGCATCTAAAAACAAAGTCAACCCTAAAAATATTCTTGCTTTAAGTATTGAGGATTTGCGGGCGGCGGGATTGTCTGGTCGTAAGGTGGAATACATCCGTGATTTGGCTGAGCACTTTGATTCTGGACGTTTGCATGCCAATCAGTGGAAAGGCATGGAAGATGAGGCCATCATTAAGGAATTGTGTGGAATTCGGGGAATTGGCCGCTGGACAGCGGAAATGTTCCTCATTTTCAGCATGATTAGGCCCAATATCCTTCCCCTGGATGATGCTGGTTTAATCAAGGCGATTTCCCTCAATTACTTCAGCGGAGAGCCTGTGAGCAGGCATGAAGCCCGTGAAGTGGCCGAAAATTGGGCTCCGTGGCGCACGGTAGCCACTTGGTATATGTGGAGAAGTATCGACCCCAAGCCAGTTGAACATTAAAATCAGACTATGAAAACGACTTTCCTGGATTTTGAGCAGTCAATCGCTGAACTAGAGTCAAAGATTGAAGAGCTGCAATTTGTGCAAGATGAATCATCAGTAGATATTTCTGATGAGATCAAAACGCTAACTGAAAAAAGTCAGCAACTCACTAAAGACGTCTATGCCAACTTAAGTCCATGGCAAGTTTCTCAAGTGGCCCGTCATCCTCAGCGTCCTTACACATTAGATTATGTCGGCGCATTGTTTACCGATTTTCATGAGCTTCATGGCGACCGTAATTTTGCAGATGATCAATCCATTATTACTGGCCTAGCCCGTTTCCAGAATCAGCCTTGCATGGTCATTGGCCATCAAAAAGGCCGTGACACCAAAGAGCGTGCCTTAAGAAACTTTGGCATGAGTCGCCCTGAGGGTTATCGAAAAGCAAAGCGCGTCATGCGCCTTGCAGAAAAATTTAAATTACCGGTGTTTACGTTTGTAGATACGCCGGGTGCATTTCCGGGGATTGATGCGGAAGAGCGCAACCAATCAGAAGCGATTGGCCACAACCTCTATGTTCAGGCGGAATTAGAAGTGCCAATCATCGCCACCATTATTGGTGAGGGCGGTTCCGGTGGTGCACTTGCGATTGCGATGGGCGATGTGGTGTTGATGTTGCAAAACTCTACCTACTCAGTAATTTCACCAGAAGGCTGCGCATCTATTCTTTGGAAGACTGCAGATAAAGCACCTGAAGCAGCTGAGCAGTTAGGCCTGACTGCACAACGTTTGAAAGCGATTGGCTTGATCGATAAGATCGTAGCTGAGCCTACCGGCGGCGCACATCGCGATTACGACACGATGATGAACAATATGCGCAAAGCTTTGGCTGAGTCACTCAAGACTTTTGATGGGATGAAAGTGGATGCGCTGCTAGAGCGTCGCCATCAACGCTTGATGAGCTATGGCAAATTCAAGGAAATCGAAGTCAAGTCTTAAGGCGGCTTCACCAGCAGCCAAACGTCTCGGGCTTGCCTTAAGTGGCGGGCTTGATTCTGTTGTGTTGCTCGACACTGTTTGTAAAGCAGTCAAAGCAAATTCGAATGACCCAACTGAGATTTGGGTATTTCATATTCATCACGGATTGCAAAAGCCTGCTGATCAATGGCTTGAATTTTGTGAGCAGCTAGCCAAAAAATACCAAGTACATTTTGATTTTCGTTTACTGCACTTTGCTGATCTATCTCAGGGCAATATTGAAGCTAGGGCAAGGGCAGAGCGCTATGATGCCTTGACTGACCTATGCATTGAGCATGGCGTCGAAGATTTACTACTTGCACATCATCAAAACGACCAAGCTGAAACTGTGCTCTTGCAGCTCCTACGTGGCTCTGGTGTAGCGGGCCTCTCTGCTATGCCTCTGCAGCGCGCTAAGGTAAACCAAGGCAACCCAATTACGCTCTGGCGCCCATTGCTAAATCAAAGCAGGGCAGAGTTAGAGGCTTATGCCAAAGAACATAAACTCAAGTGGGTAGTAGATCCTAGCAATCAAAACACGCGTTATCGTCGCAACGCTATTCGGAAAGACATTATTCCGAAGCTAGAGAAAATTCAGCCTGGTGCAATTGCCAACTTAGCTCGCAGCGCTGCTGTATTGGCTCAATCCCAAGTATTGCTCGATCGCCTAGCAAAGCAAGATGGGAAAGATATCTTTCAGGGTAATAAGGCAAAGCTAGCGCCCCTTTTAGCTCTTGCCAAGGCAGATCAACCCGCCGCGAGTAATGTCATGCGTTATTGGTTGAAGTTAAATGATCTGGCAATGCCATCTCAGGAGCGTCTTGATTCTTGGTGGAAGGATCTAAAAGCTGTAAAACCAGACTCGAACTTGGAGTGGCAGCATGATGAGGCGAGTATTTATTTGTGGCGCAATGTCTTGCAGATAAATCAATGCAAGGCAGGGCGCTGGGTTTTCCAAAACGTGCCCACGCGAAGTAAGTTGCTTGGCTTGCCTGCTGATTGGGTTAATGCAGCTCAGGAGCAAGGCCTGATTGAGGAAAGACTGCGCCAGGGTGCAGAAAAGCTTCAAATTAAGCCTAATACTCCACGCAAAACCCTGAAGAACCTCTTTCAGGAATCGGATACGCCACCCTGGGAGCGAATGGCGCCACTGCTGTATATCAACGACCAGCTCGTAGCCGTTGCTGGGGTGGGGGCGAGCTACCCGCATTTAGTCTCATCGGGAAAAAGAGTTCTGCCTTACTGGGAATCGCTTTAACTCAGTAAACCCCGCCAGATTCTTTTTGGTGACGAATGGCATTGATGAGAATCATATTTTTTGATTCTTCGAAACTATATAGGGCGACATAGCCACTCTTTCCCCGCGAAATTACCAACTCCCTCAGGCATCCATCACAAAGGCGTCCGACCAGAGGGTGTCTTTTTAGGATTTGAATCGCTTCTTCAATGAGCTCGATAGTGCGAAGCGCAGCATTTTTGTCATTTTCAATTAGGAAGTCAGTAAGTCTCTCTAAATCATCAAGTGCTTGCGGTGCAAAAACAATTCTTAACAATTACTGGCCTTTAATGTAGCTTTTTTCCCAGCAATTCGGGCTTTCATAGCCTCGAAAACTTTATCTGATTCATATACCTTACCATTCTTCATAACCCCTTCGCGAGCAATGCTGGCTTGCTGAATGAAGTTTCTGCGTATCTCTGCATTGATGCTGGCTTGCTTGATTGCTTCCACCATAAATGCATGGGGAGTCATGCCCAGCTCTTTAGCGGCATTCGCAGCTTGCAGCTTAATGTCTTCTGTGAGCTTTAAAGAGGTTGTGCTGACAATGCTCATAATCGGTCTCCTGGTGTTACTTAGGTAACACCAAATCGTATAGTCAGATGGATCTACTGTCAATCACCTTAGTTTTGAGCGATAAAAACCCTGTAAAATAAGCCCCTTTTAGACCCTAGGGAATGTAATTCCCTATAAATAGACAATTCAACGGTTTTTATGGCTCTTATCGTTCATAAGTATGGTGGCACCTCAATGGGCTCAGTTGAGCGCATTCAGAATGTCGCTAAACGCGTTGCCAAGTGGATGCGTGCTGGTCACCAGGTGGTTGTGGTGCCTTCAGCAATGTCCGGCGAAACCAATCGTTTGCTTGGCTTGGCAAAAGACATCAATCCTGATGCAAATCCTCGCGAACTCGATCAAATTGCTTCCACAGGCGAGCAAGTCAGTTCTGGCTTATTGGCCCTGGCCTTGTTGCGTGAAGGTGTTGATGCAGTGAGCTATGCCGGTTGGCAGGTGACTGTCCATACGGACTCCTCATTCACTAAAGCACGCATCAAGAGTATTGATGACAAAAAAATCCTGGCTGATCTCAATGCTGGTCGCGCAGTAGTAGTTACCGGTTTTCAGGGTGTTGATCCTAATGGCAACATCACTACCTTAGGTCGCGGTGGTTCTGATACATCGGCTGTTGCCATGGCTGCAGCCCTCAAAGCAGATGAGTGTTTGATTTACACCGACGTGGATGGTGTCTACACGACTGATCCGCGTGTTTGTGAAGATGCACGTCGTCTGGATAAGATTACCTTTGAAGAGATGCTAGAGATGGCAAGTCTGGGTTCGAAGGTATTGCAGATTCGCTCAGTGGAGTTTGCTGGTAAGTACAAAGTTAAAACCCGCGTTCTGTCATCACTGACAGATCCGTTGATGCCCCTTGATGAAGAGATGAAGTCGGGCACCTTGATTACATTTGAAGAGGACAGCACTATGGAAGCCGCAGTTATTTCCGGCATCGCCTTTGCGCGTGATGAAGCAAAAATTACCGTTCTGGGAGTTCCCGATCGCCCGGGTATCGCTTATCAAATCTTGGGCCCCATTGCGGATGCCAACATTGATGTGGATATGATTATTCAGAACCAATCATTCGAAGGTAAGACAGACTTTACTTTTACAGTGCCGCGCGCTGATTATCAAAAAGCATTGGACTTGCTTAAGAAGAATGTGCAGGCCCATATTGAGGCAAAAGAAATTACTGGTGATCCAAAGGTTTCTAAGGTCTCGGTGGTTGGTGTCGGTATGCGTTCCCATGTGGGCGTTGCTAGCAAAATGTTCCGCACATTGTCAGAGGAGGGTATCAACATCCTCATGATTTCTACCAGCGAAATTAAGATTTCAGTAGTTATCGATGAAAAGTACATGGAGTTGGCTGTACGTGCACTTCATAAGGTGTTTGAGCTAGACCAGAAGTAAGAATACGCAGGAATGGCTTTAAAAACGCATTAAAAGCTCGCAGTCATGCAAATCCGTTAAACTGTGGGTCGTTGTAGATGTTGTGGGTAGGGAGACGTGGCCGAGCTGGTCGAAGGCACTCCCCTGCTAAGGGAGCATCGGGGCTAAAACTCTGATCGGAGGTTCGAATCCTCTCGTCTCCGCCAAATCCTTGTGATTTAACCTACTCATTGCCGCTACGACAAATAACTAAGCCCCTTAACTGGGGCTTTCTTATTTTGGAAGTTGATATCGTGCAATCCGCATTTATGAATCTCAGTGACCAATATGGTGCGCCGAACACCAATAGTGCTTTTCTTGCACCACTTTAGCTGACTAACTGTTGTTAGATCACTACTGTTGCTCTACTCTCATGGTGTTTCTTGTGTTCATAAACTACCCCTAAAGCTAATGCTCTAGGTGTATACGAGTACTTAAAAGAGATGATGAAGGTCAATATTTAAGAAATAGAATATTGCTACACTAAACAGTAAGTAGTTGTAAAAAATTCTTAGGAGATTAGTTATGAAATCAATTGTTTCTGCTTTAGTCCTCGCCCTATGTTCGAGTCTTTCATTAAGCGTTTCTGCAAAAGACACTGTAAAAATTGCTTACATTGGACCATTGACTGGCGGTGTATCCGCTAATGGTATTGGTGGCCGAAATTCTGCTGATCTTGCAGTCCGCTTGAAAAATCAAGATCCAAATGCTAAATATAAATATGAGCTTGTTTCCGCAGACGACGAGTGCAAGCCAAACGTTGGCGTGCAGGTAGCAACCAAGATTGCTGCGGACAGTTCAATTATTGCTGGTGTAACTCACTATTGTTCGGCAGTAGCAATGAGTACGGTGGATGTGTATCACAAATTTGGTCTTCCAGTAATGGTTTGGGGAGCGGTTTTGCCTGAAATTACTTATGCAAATGACTTTAAGGAGGTGCATCGCGTAAACGGCACCATGATCAATCAGAATGAAGTCGCCGCCAAATTTTTGACTGGTTTAGGTTATAAAAAGTGGGTCATTATTCATGACACAACAGATTACGGTAAGGGTCATAACAAATACTTTACCCAATACTTAACTAAGAATGGCGGTCAAATTCTTGGAACATTCGGTGTTACTGCTGATCAGCAAGACTTTACAGCTGAGCTAACAAAAATCAAGGAGTTAAAGCCAGAGGTTGTTTACTTCGGCGGTCTAACACCTATCGGAATTCGTATTCGCACTCAAATGGATCGCCTTGGTATCAAGGCGGTATTCGAGGGAACATCTGGAATTAAGTCTGATGCGTATATCGAAGGCTTAGGAAAATTATCTGAAGGATCTCTTTCTTTTATCGAAGGCGCTCCATGGGAGAAGTTGCCAGGCGGCTTGGAATTTATTGCCAAATACAACCAGCAAAAATATCCTGATGCTCCTGAGGCATATGGTCCATTCGCATATACAGCTGCAAACCTGATCATGGACGCCATTGAAAAGGCCGGCCCAAATCGCAAGAAGGTGATGGATGTTCTCAATAAGACCAACAATGTTGAGACAATTATCGGTAAGGTGAGTTTTGACGATCGTCGCCAAAATATTGTTCCACTGATTTCTAAATACGTTGCCCAAGATGGTAAGTGGGTTGTTTGGGAAGATAGTTTATATGCCAAGAAGCAACGTAAATTAGGGCAATAAATTCAGCCTTACTATTTGGCAACCGAAGTGAAGAGGGTGATACTGAATGTCGTTTGATATCTTTTTGCAGTACTT
>JBEGUE010000128.1:0-18327 GCA_041179045.1 Pseudomonadota bacterium | reverse complement strand
ACGCTCTTCAGGACTCTGGAGACGCTCTTTCTCTGGAAATGGATTGTCATTCACCAAGTAAGGTTTGATGGACAAATATTGTTTAAAGAATAAAGTCATGTCCACAATCAAATCACGCACTACTGGCAAACCAGGCAATGGACGCAATGTAATGACTTTAGGCAAGGTCAACATATTCGTTAAGCAAGCCAATCCATTTTTTCCGTTAATGTTCATGGCATCCGAGCCACAAACACCTTCACGACATGAACGGCGATAGGTAATGCTCTCATCTTGTTTCTTTAAAGAAATCAAGGCGTCCAACAGCATACGCTCACCAGTTAATTCAAGCTCGTAACGCTCCATACGTGGCGCAGCATCAACATCTGGATCGTAGCGGTAAATTTCAAATACACGAATATCACTCATTTTTAATTTCTCTTCGCTTAGAAAGTACGTTCTTTAGGAGGGAAAGACTCAACAGTCAATGGCTTCAAAACAACCGGCTTGTAATCCAAGCGATTGCCTTCGCTGTACCAAAGCGTGTGTTTCATCCAGTGCTCATCATCACGCTCTTGATGGTCATCGTGAGAATGTGCACCGCGACTTTCTTTACGGGCAGCTGCTGAAATCATAGTTGCGTTTGCAGCCTCAATTAAGTTAGCAACTTCTAGAGCTTCGATACGTGCCGTGTTAAAAATCTCAGACTTATCTTTCAGCCACAAGTGCTTAGCGCGCTCAGTTAGCTTGGCCATTTGACGAACACCTTCATCCATCAACTCTTGGTTACGGAATACACCAGCGTATTTCTGCATAGTCTTGCGAATATCGTTTGCAACATCTTGCGCATACTCACCAGAGGTGGACTCATCAAGAGCGGCAATGCGGGCCAAGGTTTGCTCACCAGCATTTGCAGGCAATGGTTTGAATTCGCGATTCTTCAGATCCATTGCAACAATATGATTACCTGCAGCACGACCAAACACCAACAAGTCGAGCAATGAGTTAGTACCCAAACGGTTTGCACCATGAACAGATACACAAGAGCACTCACCGATGGCATACAGACCATTAACGATCTCATTATGTTTGCCATTACCAGGGACAACTACTTGGCCATTGATGTTGGTAGGAATACCGCCCATCTGATAGTGAATGGTTGGCACAACTGGAATTGGCTCTTTAGTAACGTCAACGTTAGCAAAGTTAATACCAATTTCATAAACTGAAGGTAAACGCTTCATGATGGTCTCGGCACCAATGTGCGTTAAGTCGAGAACCACGTAATCGCCATTCGGACCACAACCGCGCCCTTCTTTAATCTCCTGATCCATGCAACGTGAAATGAAGTCACGTGGAGCTAAGTCTTTATAGGTCGGGGCATAGCGCTCCATGAAGCGCTCGCCATCCTTATTACGCAAGATGGCACCCTCACCGCGACAACCCTCTGTCAACAATACGCCCGCACCAGCTACGCCAGTTGGGTGGAATTGCCAGAACTCCATGTCTTCCAATGGAATGCCTGCGCGTGCTGCAAGGCCCATACCGTCACCGGTATTAATAAACGCATTGGTAGATGCATCCCAAATACGACCAGCACCGCCAGTAGCCATCATGACTACCTTAGTTTCTAGAATATAAACTTGGCCCGTTTCCATTTCGAGCGCAGTCACACCAACAACATCGCCTGCATCGTCACGAATCAAATCCAGGGCCAACCACTCAACGAAGAAGTTTGTTTTTGCACGAACATTTCGCTGGTAAAGGGTATGCAACATAGCATGACCAGTACGGTCAGCTGCAGCGCAAGCACGTTGGACGGCTTTCTCGCCATAGTTTGCTGTGTGTCCACCAAATGGGCGCTGATAAATCGTGCCATCTGGATTGCGGTCAAACGGCATGCCATAGTGCTCAAGCTCATAAACAACTTTTGGAGCTTCGCGGCACATAAACTCGATCACATCTTGGTCGCCTAACCAATCGGAACCTTTAATCGTGTCGTAAAAATGATAGTGCCAGTTA
This sequence comes from Pseudomonadota bacterium, assembly GCA_041179045.1. GTDB lineage: Bacteria > Pseudomonadota > Gammaproteobacteria > Burkholderiales > Burkholderiaceae > Polynucleobacter. The sequence goes on along the minus strand of JBEGUE010000128.1, from coordinate 16,326 downwards.
TCTTCACTCATATTACCGAGTGAGGCGCCGATACCACCCTGGGCAGCAACGGTATGTGAGCGCGTTGGGAAAACTTTAGTTAATACCGCAACATTCAGGCCAGCCTCTGCTAACTGCAAAGAAGCACGCATACCCGAACCACCTGCACCAATAATTACCGCGTCGAACTTACGGCGTGGCAATGCTTTTTTAATCGCGGTCATTGAATTACACTTTCCACAAAATTTGTACGGCATAGGCCGCACAGGCTACGAGATACAAAACAGTTAACACTTGAAGTGTTAAACGAATGCTGACAGGCTTGATGTAGTCCATCCAGATATCACGGATACCAATCCAAGCGTGATAGAACAAGCTGATAAAAAATAACAACGTCAGAAGCTTCATGAGCTGGTTACTAAATAAGCCAGCCCAACCTTCATAAGTTGCGCTACCGGTGATGCAGTAGTCCACTAAAAGAACAATCGTAAAAACTACCATCACGATCGCTGTGGCACGCTGAATAATCCACTCTTTAAGACCGTAATGGGCACCAACGACTAAGCGCTTAGGTCCAATTTGATAAATAGGCATTCGATTTCCTTAATGAATAAGTGCTTAGTACAAGCCAAAAAGTTTGAGACCGACAATCGCGGTCAGAGCAAGACCCAAGGAAAATACAAAGATCGCGGAGCGGTTGGCATCAGCCTTTTCAACGCCAATCTCTAAATCCAACAATAGATAGCGAATTCCGGCACAGAAATGGTGCAAAAAGGACCAAATTAATCCCAGGAGAATAATTTTTACAAGCACATGGCCAGTAATTGCCTGGAAGGATTGGTAGCTCATCTCAGAAGCTAAGCTTTGATCAAAGAGATAAAGCAAGAATGGCAACATTAAAAACAATGCCGCCCCGCTGATGCGGTGAAGAATGGACACTTTTCCAGCCCAAGGAAGGCGGTACTTGATTAACTGAGCCAGACCAATGTTTCGGTAAACCGGTCTATCTTTTTTTACATCTTGCTGTGCGTCAACCATGGGTAATCTCAATCTTTCGGTGGAGGTTCATTGTGGTTTTGTTGTGTTGCAACATATTCTATTAGAAACCTGGGGTTGGTGGGGACTTTTTAGCGTTTAAAGGGGTTAAATAGTGGTTTTTACTGATTTTGAGTGTACTACTTAGTTCAATTTATTGTCGTAGTGCTGACCATTAGTGTCATATCTTGCGCGTCGAATTTCTACTGGTTTATTCCCGTAGGTGAAAGCCACACGCTCGACAGAAAGTAAGGCTGCACCCTCTACAACTTGCAGATGCTTAGCAAGGTCTGGACCTGCTAAGACGGCCTTAATTTTTTCCTCTGCCCGCACCATATGAGTAGCATATTCGCACTCATAAAAGGCATACATTGGACCAGGCCAAGCATTGAGCATATCGAGATTGAGGCCCTTAAAGCGGGCTTCTGGCAGCCAAATTTCTTCAAAAACAATTGGTCGGCCTGCAGAGCTTTGGATTCGATCAATCCGGATTATTGAATCGCTTGGCTTGAGCTTGAGTAACTGAGCAATATACGGATCCGATTGGATCTTTTCACAGGCTAAAAACTGGTTTTTCAGGTGCAACTTCTCACCAGAATCAGGCTCCAAACGCAAAAATCGATATTGAAAGTCTTCTTCTTGATGGGTTGCCACAAAGGTACCTTTACCTTGGCGACGTATTAGTAGGTTTTGGGCAGCTAACTCATCAATAGCCTTGCGAACCGTCCCTTGGCTCACTGCATATCGGGCTGCAAGCTCCATCTCGCTGGGGATTGCATCGCCAGGCAACCATTCGGAGGCCTGCAAACTCGCCAGAATCATGGCCTTAATTTGCTCATAGAGCGGGCTAAATGAGGCAATTGGTTCGGATATAAGGGACAAATTAGCTCCAGGACAACTGATGTTGGATAAAATTGAGGCTTATCTCATATCTTATATAAGACATGATTGACAGTGTAAATGGAAAGTCCATACACTTAAATGGATAATAGAAAAAATAGTTAATTAACCTCAACTGGAGTTATTAGTAATGGCAAAAGCCCCAATGCGTGTTGCAGTCACCGGTGCAGCCGGTCAAATCGGATATTCCCTCCTCTTTCGTATCGCCAATGGCGACTTATTGGGTAAAGATCAGCCAGTCATCCTTCAGTTATTAGAAATTCCTGACGAAAAAGCTCAAAAAGCCCTAGCTGGAGTGATGATGGAGCTCGAAGACTGTGCCTTTCCCCTGTTGGCAGGCATGACAGCTCATTCCGACCCAATGACAGCGTTCAAAGACATTGATGTTGCATTGTTGGTTGGTGCGCGTCCGCGTGGCCCAGGCATGGAGCGCAAAGATTTACTCTCAGCCAATGCTCAGATTTTCACAGCGCAAGGCAAGGCGTTAAATGCAGTAGCGAAGAAAACAGTCAAAGTATTGGTTGTTGGTAACCCAGCAAACACCAATGCCTATATCGCTATGAAATCTGCACCAGATATTCCTGCGAAAAACTTCACAGCGATGTTGCGCCTCGATCACAACCGCGCCCTTTCACAATTGGCTAACAAGCTAAACAAGCCAGTTGCTGATATCGAGAAATTGGTTGTTTGGGGCAACCATAGCCCAACAATGTACCCAGACTATCGCTTTGCAACCATCGATGGCAAATCTGTCAAAGACAACATCAACGATGCAGCATGGAATAAAGATACTTTCATTCCTACAGTTGGTAAACGTGGTGCAGCAATTATTGAAGCGCGTGGCTTATCTTCAGCAGCATCCGCAGCGAATGCAGCAATTGATCATGTGCGCGATTGGGTACTGGGCACAAATGGTAAGTGGGTCACTATGGGTATTCCATCTAAAGGTGAATACGGCATTCCTGCCGAAGTAATCTACGGCTATCCAGTGGTTTGCGAGAACGGCGAATACAAGATGGTTGAAGGTTTAGAAATTGATGAGTTCTCTCGCGAACGCATGAACCACACGCTCAACGAACTACTTGAAGAGCAAGCTGGTGTTAAGCATCTTCTCTCATAAGGATTTACGCACATGAAGCAAACCCTTCTCATCGCCAGCTTGGCTGTAAGCGCCCTTTTGGGATCTGCCCAAGCCATTGCTAGCGAAGAAGTATCCACTTGGACTTGTAGCGAGAGTAAACAATTCAAAACTTCTGGCACAACAGAAACGGTTCGCCTCACTTGGGAATCCAAAACGTTTGACCTGAAGCGCGAAAATTCCTTACCAGGAAGCTTACGTTATAAAAATACCGCTACTGGACACGATCTGGTGGTGCTGGGTAACAAGGCAATGCTCTTTAACATTAAGTCTGGAACACGTCTTGCTGATTTCTGCCAAACAGCAGAAATGAAAACAGGCAAGCTGCCGCACTTGTTTGCAAATTCAGAGCCTTTTGTACAGAATTAAAAGTAATGCTTCATAGTAAAAAAGCCGAGATATTCTCGGCTTTTTTATTTACTTTTTTATTTACTTCTTTCAACTTTAAAACTGATTGAATTTTCTCAGTGAAACAAGGGTTGCTGTGTCGGTGCATCATCTGGTAATTCAGCATGCACAGCATCTCCAGATCGGTCCGGGAACAATGGCGCTCCGCAATCATCACAAAGCTCTGGGTCAAAAAGCATTGCATGGCGGAAGACGTCTTCAACACCAGCATTACGAAGTGCATCTGCAATTCGCTTCATCGGGCTTTCGTCATCAGACAAATCATTGAGTGCATCGTTGGCAACACTTTCGCGATCATACAAAGGCCATATCACTCCGTACACCACTTCAGCTGAGCCTTTTAAGCTAAAAGAAATGCGATACTCATCCGCTTGATCTTCACCAAAAGCACCCACTACGCAGGACAATCCAGCGGGCATCACACCGAGAGTGCTCTCCAAAAAATTCACAGCAGCTCGGATACTCAGTGGGCGTACTTGTTTATCTGCCAAGCGACAGTTGGTGAAATACGCCTCTGGTAATAAGAGCTCAAACTCGCAACCTGGTAAGAGTGCAGCAATAGGTTCTTGCATCGCGTTTTGCCAGCCAATTAAACTCACCCCACGCTCTTGACGTATTGGCACTTCAGCTTGCCAGCGGAATAAGGGCATTCCTGAAGGGGCAGCAACAGCGGCGATGATAAAGCGTGGATCGGCTAAAACGGCAATGGTCTCTGACATATCACGCAGCTCTAGCTTCACTTCACTAGCGGTAATGGCGGCGGTAGCTAAAGCCTCAGTTAGTAAACGCGTTTGGCAATGGGAGTGTGGCATTTGATCAATGCTGTAAAGCCAAGGAACAATCGCTAGGCGCGTGTCCGAAGAGGCTATTGAGCTATGCAGTGCAGCGGCAGTAGATTCGATCATGTTCACCGGTAATGCCCCAGAAGGAATCTGATAGCGAGTGTGGGCGACAATCGGTAAAGCCAATAACAGCACATCCCATTTCTGACCTTCATGCTCCATGACTAAAGATTCAGCTAGCGTCTCAGCACAATCAGCAAGCACCTCGAAGGCTAGGGTATTAATTCGAAATGTTTGATCTAAGGAAGCATCGATCACATTTTGGTTTTGACTTTTGAGAAGACGCATTAAGCGAACATTTAAACGCTCCTCCCAAAATTGGTCTTCAACATGACTGCCAGATGCCGCCAGAGAGATAGCATCAGCTACCAGGCGCTCAACATCAGGTGAAGCGCGTTGCGAGGATTTAGTGCGATGAACTGCCATGGTGCACTCTCCTACTTTCTTTCGGGACGTCTAAATAATGGTTTTTCTGGTTTAGATTCGGAGGCGACATATTTGTAGCCATCCAAATTGAAACCCTTCAAATCTGCAGGATCGGTGATCCGGTTTTCAACCACATAGCGGGCCATTAATCCCCTAGCCCGTTTGGCGTAAAAGGAGATGATTTTGTACTTCCCATCTTTACCATCTTGGAATACCGGTGAGATCACTGGGCAATCCAAGTTTTTGGCTTGCAATACTTTGAAATATTCTTCGGAGGCTAAATTGAGAAGCACTGGCTTCTTTTGCTGCTCGAGCAGCTTATTTAGCGAGTCAGTCACACGTTCGCCCCAAAAAGCGTACAAATCCTTGCCTCGGGCATTCTTAAAGGAAGTACCCATCTCTAAGCGATAAGGCTGCATTAAATCTAGGGGGCGCAGTGCGCCATACAAGCCCGACAAGATGCGAATATGTTCTTGGGCAAAATCAATAGCTTTGGAATTGAGCGTCTTTACGTCAAATCCATCGTAGACGTCGCCATTAAAGGCATATATAGCTGGCTTGCTATTGGCATCCGTGAACTTCTTGGACCAATCACGATAACGGCCCACATTCAATGCAGCCAACTGGTCAGACAGACCCATGAGATCAGCGACCTCCTGAGGCGAGAGCTTCTTCAAATCAGCTATCAGTTTGGCTGATTCTGAGACAAACTCGGGCAAGGTTGGAGCCTTGACCTTGGCAGGGGTTTCGTAATCTAGGGATTTCGCGGGTGAAAGGACGATCAACATGGCACAATTTGAAGATGAATTTCTACCATTCTAGCGACTACCTCCCTTATTTGCCCTAAACCGCCTGCATGCACCCAAACCCCGCCCAAAGCCCAGACTTCCCAAGCCGCTTACCGAAGGTGGGCACAACTGTGTTTACGATCATGTCTGCCCTCGCTGCAAAGCATCAAGCCGTTAACTTGGGACAAGGTTTTCCGGATTTTCCCTGTGATCGCAAGCTCATATCTGAGGTTCATGCAGCAATGTTGGCTGATCACAATCAATACCCACCGATGATGGGCATTCCAGAGTTACGCCAGGGTGTGTCACAAAAAATATCCGCTTTACATGGTCATGACTACGATCCTGATGCAGAGATCACCATCACTGCCGGTGGCACCCAGGGAATCATGACGGCTATTTTGTCTTGCGTCAGTCCAGGGGATGAAGTTGTCATTATTGAGCCTGCCTACGATAGCTATCGTCCATCCATTGATCTAGCTGGAGGCAAAACTGTTGCCGTATCTTTGACTGCCAATCGTGATGATCAAGGCATTGTGAGTTCTTACACAATACCCTGGGATGATTTAGCAAAAGCCATCAATACAAAAACACGACTCGTCATGATCAATACGCCGCACAATCCAACCGGTATGGTTTGGCAGGCATCCGACCTTGAGCGCCTAGCAAATCTAGTCAGAAATACGAATGCGCTGATTCTGAGCGATGAGGTCTATGAGCACATGGTGTTTGACGGGCATCAACACATCAGCGTTGCCAGTCACCCAGAATTAGCGGCGCGTAGTTTTTTGATATCCAGTTTTGGCAAGACCTATCATGTCACCGGTTGGAAGATTGGCTATGTAGCGGCACCCACAAAAATGATGGCAGAGTTTCGTAAGGTGCACCAGTTCAACGTATTCACAGTAAATACGCCGGTGCAATATGGCCTTGCTGAGTACCTCAAGAATGCGGATCACTACTTAGGACTCCCCTCTTTTTATCAAGCTAAGCGAGATTACTTTAGTCAAGGTTTGCGGCAAACTCACTTCAAGTTACTGCCGGCTCCGGCAACTTATTTTCAGTGCGCCAATTACACCAAGCTAGGCATTCCTCAAGCTAAGTTAAGCGAAGCAGATTTTTGCTCCTGGTTAACTACCGAGATTGGCGTAGCAGCTATTCCAGTTTCTGCTTTCTACGCCCAGCCAGTAGAGTCAGGCGTAATCCGTTTTTGTTTTGCTAAAGAAGAAAAAACGCTTTCGAATGCATTAGAGCGTTTACAAACCCTATAGATAAGGAATTGATCGTGGCAATAAGCAAACTCAATAAAGACATCATTGATGTTTATAGCTGGCCAACGCCAAATGGGCATAAGGTTCACATCATGCTCGAAGAGTGTGACTATAAGTTAGGTAAAGACTGGATTGCCCACCCGGTTGATATTGGCGCTGGTGATCAGTTTAAAAAAGACTTCTTGGAAATCAGCCCGAATAATAAGATTCCGGCCATCACCGATCCAAATGGGCCTGATGGCAAGCCAATCCATCTATTCGAATCTGGCGCAATCTTGCTATACCTTGCGGCCAAAACAGGGAAATTTTTACCTAAAACTACCCGTGGCAAATATGAAGTTTTGCAATGGCTCATGTTCCAAATGGGCGGCCTAGGACCCCTTTTGGGTCAAAACCACCATTTTCGAATCTATGCTCCGGAGAAAATTGATTACGCGATTAATCGCTATACCAATGAAGCTAAGCGCTTATATGGAGTTATAGATCATCAACTAAAAGATAATGCTTATATTGCTGGTAAAAGTTACACGATTGCGGACATTGCGATCTTTCCCTGGACACGTAACTGGAAAAACCAGGGAATTGATATCAATGAGTATCCTCATTTCAAGCGTTGGTTTGAAATGATTGGGGAACGCCCTGCCGTTAAGCGCGGCGTTGAAGTATTGACTGCATTACGCAAGCCCTTGCACGATGACAAAGCAAGAGAGCAATTATTTGGCTCATCACAGTATCAAAAAAGGAAATAGTATGAAGATTCAATCGGTCGGAGTCATTGGGGCGGGTACGATGGGCAATGGTATTGCGCAGGTCTGCGCAGTCGCCGGTCTTGACGTCGTCATGGTTGATATCAGCGATGCCGCTGTTGAGCGAGGCTTAAATCAAATTAGCAAAAGCCTAGATCGTTTGGTGAAAAAAGAAACACTCACAAATGAAAATAAAGATGCGACCCTCAAACGCATTAAAGGTAGCACTACATATGCAGATTTGAAGGGGCTACAGTTAGTCATTGAGGCCGCTACTGAGAACCAGTCTGTCAAAGAGAAGATTTTGAAGCAAGTTGATGAGATCGTCAGCAAAGAAACTATTATTGCTACCAATACTTCATCGCTTTCCATCACTAAGCTTGCGGCCTTAGATTCCAATCCAGGCCGCTTCATTGGTATGCACTTTTTTAATCCGCCGCCGCTAATGGCGTTGGTTGAAGTGATTCGAGGTTTACAAACCTCAGATACAACTCACGCCGCCATTATTGAAATGGCCAAACGCATCGGCAAAGAACCCATCACCGTCAAGAACTCTCCCGGCTTTGTGGTGAACCGTATTTTGCTGCCAATGATTAATGAAGCTTTCTTTGTTCTGCACGAAGGCCTTGCTAGCCCCGAAGATATTGATGCTGGTATGAAGTTAGGTTGCAACCAGCCGATTGGCCCACTCGCTCTAGCTGACTTAATTGGTCTAGACACATGTTTAGCCGTCATGGAAGTCTATTTTGAGAACTTCAGCGACTCTAAGTATCGCCCTTGCCCACTGCTGCGCGAAATGGTTGCCGCTGGCTATCTTGGGCGCAAGTCTGGGCGCGGCGTCTATACCTATGATCAATAAGTTGTAATTCACTATTTACCCCTAACTAACCGAGCTAAAGAAGTTTCTGTGAACCCATTACCCCCTCTAGTTACAAAATTAGGCTATGCCGGTCTGATTCCTTTTGTTGGTCTCGCACTAATGGTGCAGCTAGCACCAACACCATTAAATTATTTAAGTGCAGAGTCACTAGCGGGATACGGGGCAGTGATCACCGCATTTATGGGCGCCATGCATTGGGGTGCCAATCTACATAAGCTAGGCAAAACTCCAAGCGGCGATCGGTGGGGAGATCGCAATGCGTGGATCTGGGGTGTAATACCAGCTTTAGTAGCCTGGCTTGCGCTACATATTTACATACCAGTTGGTCTAGTCATCTTGGCCTCAGCATTAGTGATTCAGCGCAATATTGATAAAGAGACTTATCAATATTATTTTTCTAGTGAAGAGGCGCTGAACGCATTTATCACCTTACGAAATCGCCTCACATTCGTTTCTGCTAGTTGTTTGATTTGGGCAGCATTAGTTATTTTGTTTGTACAAAATTAAATCAGCACTGATGGGCAATTTATTTGATCAAGCACCTCCGCCGCCATTAGCGGAAGTCTTGCGCCCACAATCCATTGCAGAAGTAATTGGACAAACACATCTTCTTGCGGATGGTAAACCACTGAGCCTCGCTTTTGGATCCGGTAAGCCGCATTCAATGATTCTGTGGGGTCCGCCAGGGGTTGGTAAGACTACCCTCGCAAGACTCTCAGCAAAAGCCTTTGATCGAGAATTTATCGCCATTTCAGCCGTGCTTGCCGGAGTTAAGGAAATTCGGGAAGCGATTGAGCAGGCCCAACAGAGCATGTCTCAATATGGCAGACAAACTATTTTATTTGTAGATGAGATTCATCGATTTAATAAGAGCCAGCAAGATGCTTTACTGCCGCACGTTGAGTCTGGCTTGTTCAACTTCATTGGCGCTACAACTGAAAATCCCTCATTTGAAGTGAACTCAGCCCTGCTCTCACGCGCACAAGTCTATGTGCTGAAATCATTAAACACTGTCGAACTAAAGCAGTTATTTGATCGCGCATGTCAATATGCGATGCCTAAAATTCCTTTTGAGCCAGATGCAATCGATAGCTTAATTTCATATGCAGATGGTGATGCTAGGCGATTGCTTAATCTAGTAGAGCAAGTACGTAATGCTGTCACAACACCAAACTCTCAGATTAACAAAGTAGATCAGCAGTTCATTGAGAATGCTTTAACAATCCAGGCGCGACGTTTTGATAAAGCTGGAGACCACTTTTACGATCAGATATCTGCTCTACATAAATCAGTACGCGGCTCCAATCCCGATGCTGCGCTGTATTGGTTTTGTCGAATGATAGACGGCGGTGCAGATCCTCGATATCTTGCACGCAGAATTATTCGCATGGCTTGGGAAGATATTGGCCTTGCCGATCCCAGAGCAATGCAGCTAGCCAATGATGCAGCCCAAACTTTTGAGCGACTGGGCTCGCCGGAAGGTGAATTAGCGCTAGGTCAAGCTATTGTCTATTTAGCGATTGCCGCTAAAAGTAATGCAAGTTATCAGGCATATAACGCAGCAAGAGCGTATGTTGCCAGCGATCAAAGTAAACCTGTACCCAACCATTTGCGTAATGCCCCAACTAAGCTCATGAAAGAGTTGGGTCACGGCAAAGAATATCGTTATGCACATGATGAGCCCCATGCCTATGCTGCTGGAGAAACATACTTACCCGAGGGAATGGCAGAGCCCCATTGGTACCAGCCAGTTGATCGAGGCTTAGAAAGTCAGATTGCTGAAAAAATGGCCTTCTTGCGTAAGCTAGATGAGGAGTCGAAACAGAAATGAGCCAAGATCCAGTAGATGAAAAACGGATTAAAGGAACGTTCTACTACGACATCATTTCTCCATTCTCTTATTTTTATATTAAGCAACGCCATCGTCTTGAAAAACGCATCGATATTCAGCCCGTACCTATCTTATTGGGAGGCCTATTGCGCGCAACTGATAACCGCGGTCCTGGGGAAGTGGAAGCCAAACGTCCCCATACCTATCAATATTGTGTATGGCTCGCTGAAAAGTTAGGTCTCCCTTTTCGCTTTCCAGAGCACCACCCTTTTCTCACTGTTGCAGCACAGCGTTTGCTAGTTCAGAAAAATGCTCAATGGGACATGGTTGAACGCGCGTTTGAATATGTTTGGATAAAAGGTAAAGACCCCAATTTATCTTGGCCAGAGTTTTGTCAATACCTTGGCTTAGCAGCTGACACACCGATACCGGATACGCCAGAGGTCAAAGCCAAGTTGATTAGCAACACCGAGAGAGCTAAAGCGGATGGGGCATTTGGTGTGCCCACCCTTGTTATCGCTGAGCATGCATTTTGGGGTGTCGATACCATCGATTGGGCCTTAGATTACCTGGATAGACCCAATATGTTTGAAGAGACGGCTTATCACTATGCCGGCCAAGTTCCCTCAGGGCTTTGAGCAATACAATCAGATTTACTCTATTTTCACTCGATTCTGAAGGATACCCAGTATGCGCAAAATTATTGCTTCCCTATTTTTAGTTTCTAGCCTCATTGCGAGCGCTGCAAGCTTTGCTGGTCCTAAAGTGGAATTTAAAACCACCATGGGCAATTTTGTTGTTGAGCTTGATTCAGTGAAGGCACCAAAAACTTCAGCCAACTTTTTGAACTACGTCAATAGTGGTTTTTATGACGGCACGATTTTTCACCGCGTGATAGATGGCTTCATGATTCAGGGCGGTGGATTTACTCCGGACTTGGCACAAAAACCGACTAACGCACCAGTAGCTTCAGAAGCACAGAATGGTCTTAAGAATCAAACTTACACCATTGCGATGGCGCGTACTTCAGACCCCGACTCAGCAACAGCCCAGTTTTTTATTAACGTTAAAGATAATGAGGGTTTAAATTATCCAAATGCGATGGGTAACGGCTATACCGTTTTCGGGAAAGTGATTTCCGGCACTCAAACAATCGATGCTATTCGTAAAATTCCAACCATGGTGGCATCATCGCCAAGAATGGGTCGTATGTCCGACGTACCTAGTAAGACTGTCATGATTGAATCAGCTACTGTTTTAAAGTAATTTTCAGTAGCCTATTTGAACGCTGACGATCAACAGCATGATATTGCTTGATGATGCCCAGAGCACCGCAGCACAGCCGAGCAGTCGCCTGTATGAGCATGCGCTCCAGCTCTGGACAATCCATCCCCAATCAAGCCATCTACAGACGATTGCAGCAGTAGATCAATGCTTGCAAGATATCAATACAGCATTGGCTCGGGGGGAATATGTTGTCGCTGTATTTGCTTATGAACTAGGTCTATACATACACAATATAGATCGGCCAGCTCACCAGAGAGCGCAAGAGCACCCATTAATACAGGCGTGGTCTTTTAAATCCCATGAAATATTTAGCAAGGCAGATGTCGACACCTTCATCACAAAAAAGATAGCAACTCTAGAGCTTGAAGCTCAAGCTGCGGGTGTGGCTAATCTTTTGCTTTCCATTGATCAAGACCAGTTCACCACTGATATTCAGACTATTCAAGAGTACATTCGCAACGGTGACACCTATCAAATTAATCATACCTTTCGGATTACAGGCGAAGTCTATGGTGATCCACTCTCTCTGTATGCGCGCCTAAGGGAACGACAGCCTGGAAGATTTGGCGCATTTATTGTCCAAGACTCGAACTTTATCTTGTCGCAATCGCCTGAATTATTTATTCAGAAGCAAGGTAATACTTTAAAAGCGATGCCGATGAAGGGCACTGCTAGCGCATTAAATGATTCTGCAGAGCATCTATCTGCAGATGCAAAGAATCAAGCAGAAAATGTCATGATCGTTGATTTATTACGCAATGATCTAAGTCGACTTGCCTTACCAGGAACGGTCGCCGTTCCTAAGCTATTTGAGGTGACCCAGTACGGCGATGTTCTGCAAATGACATCTACCGTTCAAGCTGAGATGAAGCCTGAGATGCAATTGCGCGATGTACTGAATGCGGTATTTCCTTGCGGGTCTGTAACGGGCGCTCCCAAGAAGCGCAGCATGGAGATCATTCAAGAATTAGAGCCGCAAGATCGAGGCTACTATTGTGGAGCCCTGGGTTGGATTGATCCCGGTGGTGACTTTGCGTTTAGTGTTCCTATTCGCACCCTAGAAATTCATCATGACGCAAAGACACATGCCTCACCCTTTTCCTTAGGTATAGGCGCTGGCATTACGATTGACTCTGAGCCCGAGCAGGAGTGGGAAGAATGCCAAATTAAAGCTGCCTTCTTGAGTAAGTTGCCCAGTGAAATAGGTTTATTTGAAACTATCTTGGTTAGTAAAGCTCAAGCTCAACATGTACAACCTCATCTAGCACGCTTGGCTGATTCTGCTTTAGCGCTTGGCATACCCTGCTCTATGCAAGATATGATGAAGATAATTGAGATTGGGTGTAAAAACTGCACCATAGAAACTGAATATCGCTTGCGCTTGGATCTAGATCGCCTTGGCAAGGTCAGTTATCAAATAAGCCCCATCAGCCCATTAGAAGGCTCGGTAAAAATCTTTTGGGCCAAAGATATATTGCCTGATCCAATTACGGCGATCCTTCACTCTGGCAATATTTTATTAAGACATAAAGTGAATATTCGAACTGTCTATGACCAAGCCTGGAAAGTAGCGGAGGGTCTTGGTGGCTTTGATGGCCTATTTACCAATGAGCAAGGCTATGTCACCGAGGGTGGAAGAAGCAGTGTTTTTGTAAAAGCTGGAGACAGGTGGCTGACACCCCCCGTATCAGCAGGTCTGTTACCTGGAGTTATGAGATCCATCATATTGAATGATCCACAATGGAATGCCCATGAGGTCAACCTGACTATTGATGATGTTCAGAATGCAAAAGAGATTATGCTTACTAATGCTTTACGCGGCCACATTCCCGCTCATTTTTAGAAAGTTCGCATGAAGTTTTGCTCACACTGTGCAGCACCGATCAGCATCAAGATTCCTGCGGATGATTCGCGGGAGCGCCACGTCTGTGACTCTTGCGGAAGTATTCATTATTTCAATCCACGTAATGTAGTTGGCAGCATCCCCGTCTTTGGTAAGCAAGTTTTATTATGCCGTCGCGCTATAGAGCCTCGCCATGGTTACTGGACATTGCCTGCTGGATTCATGGAGCTGGGTGAAAGCACCAGTACCGGGGCGGCACGTGAAACGCATGAAGAGGCCGGCGCGATTGTTCAAATTGGTCCGCTCTATTCCCTACTCAATGTGCCGCATGCCGAACAGGTACATCTTTTTTATCTAGCCTCGATGAATTCACCCAATTTTGAAGCCGGGGAAGAGAGCTTAGAGGTTGCCCTATTTGATGAACAGGATATCCCTTGGGATGACATTGCTTTTCCAACAGTAAAGCAGACTCTAGAATGGTTCTTTGCTGATCGTGCTGCCGGGGTGTTTGATTCCGGTAATGAATTTAGCGTTCGCAGCAGAGACATTCTGCCAACTGAAAAAATCTAAGCACCGCATGCCCATGAGTAACATCAGCTGGCTAGGGTCTCAGGACGAATTTCCTAACCCGATTCATCATTCAGATCCTGACCCGAGTGTCCCTGGCTTAATTGCAGTGAGTGAACGAATATATCCAGGACAGTTAGCTCGCGCATATCAAATGGGAATCTTTCCCTGGTACTCTGATAATCAACCAGTGTTGTGGTGGTCACCAAACCCCCGGATGGTATTAAAGCCTGATCACTTTAAATGCCATGACTCGTTGAAGAAATCGATCCGTCATTTTTTATCTGATCCTCGAAAAGAAATCGGGGTTGATGAAGACTTTAGTGCCGTTGTCCGCTCCTGCGCAACTGCGAGTCGTAAGGATCAGGACGGCACTTGGATCACCCATGAAATCATGGATGCTTACACAAACCTTCATGAAGAGGGGCACGCCCATAGTATTGCCATCATGGAAGACGGCCGCTTGGTCGGTGGCCTCTATTGCGTCTCATTTGGCGGGATGGTTTTTGGTGAGTCGATGTTTAGCCATCAAACAGATGCCTCTAAAATTGCTTTAGCCGCCCTTGCTGCCTGGTGCGAGCAAAACCAAGTAGGAATGATCGATTGCCAGCAAGAAACTTCCCACCTCAATTCTTTAGGGGCTGCACCGATTTCTCGCAATGAATTTTTGGCGCACCTGCAAGTTGCTTTAAATCAATCTAATATAGAGATTCCCTGGAAATTTGACAAACAGATTCTTCGTCACTGGCTATGACTCAATTAAAAGAGCTCCCTCTTACTGAATTGCAGTTTTATGCAACTGCACCCTATCCCTGTAGCTATCTACCAGGGATGATTGCACGCTCGCAAGTTGCAACACCCTCACATTTAATACACGCCGACTTGTATGGTGAATTAGTAAACGCGGGATTTCGTCGTAGTGGCTTATACACTTATCGACCTTATTGCGATGAATGCAATGCCTGTACAGCCACGCGTATTCCGGTGAAGCATTTCTCTCCTAACCGCAGTCAAAAACGCTCCTGGAAAAAACATGCCGGGCTGGATGTTCGCGTTCTTAATTTAGGCTACCAAGAAGAGCACTATCAACTCTATCAACACTATCAACATGAGCGTCACGCTGGTGGTGACGTAGATCAAGACGATCAAGACCAGTACATGCAGTTTTTATTGCAAAGTCGTGTGAACTCCAGGATTGTTGAATTTCGGGATGGTCCTCAGCAATCACATCCAGGGCGTCTACGCATGGTCAGCATGATTGATATCTTAGATCAGGGAATCTCTTCGGTATATACCTTCTTTGATACTAGCAATACTTCTACAAGCTATGGGAGCTACAGCATCTTGTGGCAAATTCAGCAGGCCTTAGAGCTAGATCTTCCCTATCTCTACCTTGGTTATTACATCGAGGACAGCGAGAAGATGTCCTATAAGGCAAAGTTTCAGCCGATTGAAGGCTTGATCGATGATCACTGGCAACCCATCATTGAGTCATAATATCGATTCATGATCGATAGCTATCCTCTTCTGCGTCCCTGGCTTTTTTCCTTAGATCCAGAGCAAGCCCACAACATTACCCTGAGTAGTCTAGATCGCGCTCAGCGGTGGGGCTTGTTGCGCCACTTGAGCGATCAGCCCATTCTCGATCCACGTCAGTTATGCGGTATTACCTTTCCAAATCCAGTTGGTCTTGCCGCTGGTCTGGATAAAGATGGCAAACATATTGATGCACTAGCTACCCTAGGCTTTGGGTTTTTAGAAATTGGCACTGTTACCCCTAAGCCCCAACCTGGCAATCCAAAGCCTCGCATGTTTCGCTTGCCTCAAGCCCAGGCTCTTATTAATCGCATGGGCTTTAATAATGATGGTGTTGATGCCTGCGTAAAGCGCGTTCGCAACTCTACTTATTGGCAGAATGGCGGCATTGTTGGTCTCAATATCGGCAAGAATGCGAGTACCCCAATCGAAAATGCTGCAAGTGATTACGTCACGGCGATGGAAGCAGTGTATGAGGTTGCCTCTTATATCACCGTCAATATTTCATCACCCAATACACAGAATTTACGTGCGCTCCAAGGTGAAGATATGTTGCGCTCCTTGCTGCAATCACTGCATATTTCACGCGAAGCCTTGAGTGACCGGTTTGGTATACGCAAACCCCTCTTTTTAAAAATTGCACCTGACCTTGAGCAAAACGATATCAAACTCATCGCCGATCTTTTAGTGGAATTCAAGATTGATGCAATCATTGCAACCAATACAACCATTGCTCGCGATGCAGTTCAAAATCTTGAGTTTGGTAATGAAGCTGGCGGCCTTTCTGGAGCGCCCGTTCGTGATGTCTCCACAGAAGTGATTAGGAGTCTCAAGAAATGTTTAGGCGAT
>JBEGUE010000127.1:0-2591 GCA_041179045.1 Pseudomonadota bacterium | reverse complement strand
TGTAGGCTGGTCAGAATCTAGAGTAGGCAATCAAACCCATTATTGGCGACTAGGCTACGGGGGTGGCTACTTTGATCGCACTTTAGTGCAATTGCGCAAGGCCAAGCCTAAGCTACTGTGCATAGGAATTGGCTTTGATTGGCAAAAGTTAGATGATGCACAGTGGCAAGCTCAAACACATGATGAGCCTTTAGATGCCATGCTGACTGAGTCAGGCTTGGTAATTACTTATTGAGACTGAGATTATCTGCAATGGCCAAAACGGCATCAGCCTGATTTAGTGAATAGAAATGTAGTCCAGGTGCACCTGCAACTAACAGTTGGTCGCAAAGATCAGTAACCACCTCTTCACCAAACGCACGAATAGAGGCAGTGTCATCGCCATAAGACTGTAGACGCAAACGAATCCAACGCGGGATTTCCGCACCGCAGGCATCTGAAAAACGAAGCAACTGAGTACTATTCGTAATCGGCATAATTCCAGCAATCACTGGCTGAGTAACGCCCAGCTGGTATGCATCATCCACAAAGCGGAAGTAGGCATCACTATTGTAGAAATATTGAGTAACAGCCGAGTTCGCTCCAGCCTTCATCTTCTGCACGAAGAAATCGACATCAGCTGCCGGTGACTTAGCCTGAGGATGACATTCCGGATATGCAGCGACATCAATGTGAAACCAATCGCCAGTTTCTGTACGAATAAATTCAACCAATTCATTCGCGTGATGGAACTCACCATACTGACCCATGCCAGATGGTAAGTCGCCACGTAAAGCTACGATACGTTTAATACCTAAGGCTTGGTATTGCTTCAACATCTCGCGCACGCTATCACGTGAGCTACCAACACAAGACAAGTGGGGGGCAACCGCTGCACCAGCAGCGTGAATGTCGCTTACGACTTTTAATGTGCCAGATTGAGTAGAGCCACCAGCACCAAAAGTCACAGAATAAAAAGCGGGCTTGAGCATCTCACTAAAACGCTCACGCACGAGATGTAACTTATTCTCACCTTCAGGTGTTTTTGGAGGGAAGAATTCAACGCTTAATTCCATGATCTTGGGCCTGTATCTCTATTTCTCTATTGAACAATGTTTAGCAAGGAGCAAATTAATAACGGTAGTGGTCAGTCTTGTAAGGACCTTCCTTCGTTACGCCAATGTAAGAAGCTTGCTGATCAGACAATACAGTTAACTGTGCATTCAATGTCTTGAGCTGCAAACGCGCAACCTTCTCATCCAAATGCTTAGGCAAGGTGTAGACACCGACTGGGTATTTATCTGTACCAACTGCATTCCACAGTTCAATCTGCGCAATTACTTGGTTCGCAAACGAAGAACTCATGACATAAGATGGGTGACCTGTACCGCAACCGAGGTTAACTAAACGGCCTTTTGCCAAAATAATGATGCGCTTCTCGGGATTGCCATTACTTGCTGGGAAAATCACATGATCTACTTGTGGCTTGATTTCTTCCCACTTGTATTTCTCGATACCAGCAACATCAATCTCGTTATCAAAGTGGCCAATGTTACAAACGATGGCTTGATTCTTCATCTTCACCATATGGTCATGTGTAATCACATGGTAGTTACCTGTTGCCGAAACAAAGATATCTGCCTTATCAGCAGCGTAATCCATTGTCACAACACGATAGCCTTCCATCGCCGCTTGCAATGCGCAAATTGGATCTACTTCAGTAACCCAAACTTGAGCAGACAGGGCGCGCAAGGCTTGAGCTGAACCCTTACCTACGTCGCCGTAACCACAAACTACTGCAACCTTACCAGCGACCATGACGTCGGTAGCACGCTTAATCGCATCAACCAAAGACTCGCGGCAACCATAGAGGTTATCGAACTTGCTCTTGGTAACGGAGTCATTGACGTTAATGGCTGGGAACTTTAATTCACCCTTAGCAAACATCTGATAGAGGCGATGCACACCAGTAGTAGTTTCTTCTGTAACACCTTTAACTTTTTCTAAACGGGTGGAATACCAAGTTGGGTCTTGCGCCAATTTCTTTTTAATGGCGGCAAACAAAATAGTTTCTTCTTCGCTCGTTGGGTTATTCAAGCAAGCTTGGTCTTTTTCAGCGCGTGCACCAAGGTGCAATAATAAAGTCGCATCGCCACCGTCATCCAAAATCATATTGGTGAAGCCGCCATCTGCCCACTCAAAAATACGGTGGGTGTAATCCCAGTACTGCTCAAGAGTTTCACCCTTGATAGCAAATACTGGTGTGCCATTTGCAGCTATTGCAGCAGCAGCATGATCTTGTGTAGAGAAAATATTGCAAGACGCCCATTGCACTTCAGCACCGAGAGCTTCTAAAGTCTCGATCAATACTGCAGTTTGAATGGTCATGTGCAAAGAACCAGTAATACGCGCACCACGTAATGGCTGCTGCGCTGCGAACTCATCGCGAATGGCAATCAGGCCTGGCATTTCAGTTTCAGCAATGGCGATCTCTTTACGGCCAAAGTCAGCCAAAGAAATATCGGCAATAGCGCAACGGGTTGCTACAAAGTTATTTAAATCGGAAACGGTACTCATGAATGCTCCAGCTAAATACGATCCAATGCTGGAGT
>JBEGUE010000126.1:0-5949 GCA_041179045.1 Pseudomonadota bacterium | reverse complement strand
TACTTTTGGCCTTTAAAGCCTCTTCCAGCTGATTAATCTTGTTTTGCATTGCAGATATTTTTGCATTGAGGGCGCCTACATTTAAGAAGCTTTCCTCGGACACTTGGGCCTTGAGGTTGTTACCCCAGCCGAGCCAGGATGAGTCATATACCTTTACCTTCTTAAAGCCCAGATTTTTGAGGACTGTGGCTGTTTCAGCAGCGCGCACGCCACTTTGGCAATAGACCACTGTCTCTTGATTGGGATCTAGGTTGGAATACAACTTTTTTAAATCTGCCTGGCTCTTGAGAGTCATTCCTGAGTTATCAGCAACCTGCTTTTTACCGAGCTTGATAGACGTTGCAGGATCCTGCCAATTTTCCTCGTAAGGAATATTGATCGCATTGGGAATATGACCACCCCGAATCGCACGAACATCTTTGCCAGAAAACTCATCGGGAGTTCTCACATCAATAATCTGTATCGATTTAGATTGGGCCAACTTCAGCATCTCTTCATTACTCACGAGCAACTGAGGCTGAGGCACTAAGGTTACGGATACAGCCGGTAGATTGGGGCGCTCCTTTTGCAGGGGTAATCCAGCCGATTTCCAAGCATCAATGCCGTCGTGATAAATCTGAGCCTGCTTACCACCAAAATATTGAATCGTATAAAGGCCGAAGTAAGCATATGGATTTCCTCGGGAGCCGTAGACCACAATATCTTTATTTACATCAAGTCCAGCAGCATTAAAGATGGCTTGAATTTTTGCAGTGGCAATGTAGTCTTCTTTGTTTGCATCCCTCAAAATATTGCCCGCATCACCGATATTAATTGCGCCAGGGATATGCCCCTCTAAGTAACTTTTTTCATCACGCACATCCCAGACAATTGCGCCACGTGCTATTGCCTCCTGCACCTGTCCTGTCTGAATAATCGCATCATTTTTTTGCGCGGCAAGCAAAGAGCTGAGGAGCAATAAGCTGATGGAGAGGATGTATTTCGCAGATAAATGCATATAGCGGCCTTGTATTCAAGATGGGCTGTGAAGTTAAATATTAACTCGCTGCTCTTGCTGGGGATGAAATACCCAAAAGGCGAGCAACAGAAAGGCTAAGACAGCACACGAGCCTGAGAACAAAAAGGCATAACTAGGATTAAATGATTCATAAAGCCAGCCAAAAATAAGGGAAGCCGGCAGCAACATCAAGCCAGAAATGAGGTTGAACCAACCAAAAGCTGTGCCAGCCATTCCTTGAGGAGCCAAGTCAGCCACTAGAGCCTTCTCCACGCCTTCGGTTGCCGCCTTAAATAAGCCATAAATTGCGAATAATCCGCAGAGCATCCATATAGAGATTCCGGAAAAACTCATTGCAATATAAAAGAATGCAAAAGCAGCCCAAGCAATCAGAATAAAGTGTTTGCGGCTGAATCGATCCGAGAGCGCCGATAAGGGCGTTCCAAAGATAGTGGTGATTAAAGAGATGGCTGCCCATAACAAGGGTATTTGCTCTTGAGGCACACCAAGCTCCCTGGCCCTTAACAACAAGAACATATCCGATGAGTTTGCTAGGGCAAAAATTCCAGCAACCAAAATATAGCGTTTAAATTGTGGCGGAAGACCCTCAAGCGACCAAGAAAATGGCTTCACTGCTACCTGCTCGCGAGACGGCTCTTTCAGACAAAGTGCCAAAGCTACAGCAACAATGCCGGGCACGATGGCCCATAAAAAGATATCCCTCAAAGGAACCTGCATCCACAATAAAAAAGCCGCCATCAAAGGTCCAAAAACTGCGCCAGCATTATCCATCGAACGATGCAAGCCGAACGTAATCCCACGCTGATTGGGGCTAACGCTCTCCGCCAACAAAGCATCGCGTGGAGAACTTCTCAACCCCTTGCCAAGACGATCGGTGAACCGAATACATAGAACCCAGGTCCAAGAATTGGCGATCGCTATCAAAGGCCTACCAATCCCGGCCAAGAAATAGCCAATCACAATCCAAGGCTTAGTTTTTTTAGTGCGATCCACAATCACACCAGATACCAATTTAAAGATGCTCGATGTAGCCTCTGCAATCCCCTCAATTAAGCCTAGAGCCTTAGGGCCAGCCATCAGCACGGTTGCTAGATATAGCGGCATTAAAGGGTAAAGCATCTCACTTGCAGCATCGTTCACAAAGCTAATGAGGCCGATGAGCCAAACCGTTCGTGGGAGAGAGAATAAAGTTTTGAACATACCAACCCCAATGTAGCACCAAATTAAATGTGGCCCCGACTGTCACAATCGCTTGAAACTCATCCCAATAAAACGTAGGATCAAGAGCTAGATATCAGCCATTTACGCAGATTGAATAAACAGTGCCCTCTTGAAAGGAATACACCATGAGTCAGAAGAAATTAGTAAAGCAATTATTGAAAAAACTAGACAAGCTCGAGTCAGATAGAGAAAAGCTCATCGACAAGTTAGCAAAAGCCTTAGATAAGCTCGAGAAAAAAACGCCAGCAAAAAAAGTAGTGGCAAAAAAGACTCCTGCTAAAAAGGCACCTGCTAAAAAGGTTGTGGCAAAGAAGGCTGTAGCGAAAAAAGCGCCAGCAAAAAAAGTGGTGGCAAAAAAGACTCCTGCTAAAAAGGCTGTTGCGAAAAAAGTGACTCCAACAACAAGCGCTACATAGTTAATTGCTTAGTGAAGGCTGCCCGTGAGTAAATCTGAAATTCATGAACATACTTACGAGGCAGACCTCAGACTTCTTCAAATTGAGTTAGTCAAACTTCAGCGTCACATTATTCAAAAAGGTAAGCGTCTCTTAGTCATCTTAGAGGGGCGTGACACTGCCGGTAAAGATGGCACCATCAAAAGTATTACGGAACATTTAAGCCCCAGAGATAGTCGAGTGGTTGCTTTAAACAAGCCCTCTCCTCGCGAGGAAGGTGAATGGTACTTCCAAAGATATGTTGCTCAGCTTCCAAGTGCTGGCGAATTCGTATTATTTAACCGCAGTTGGTATAACCGTGCGGGCGTCGAAAAGGTCATGGGATTTTGTACCGATGACCAGTACAAGCAGTTTATGAACACAGTGAATGATTTTGAATCTCTACTAATCGGATCTGATATTCAGCTGATTAAATATTATCTTGATATCAGTAAAGAAGAGCAGGCCATTCGACTCAAGGATCGTGCGAAGGATCCACTAAAGCAATGGAAAATTAGCCCGATAGACCAAAAGGCACAGAAGATGTGGGACGCCTACTCGGACGCTAGAGACAGCATGCTCAAGAAAACAAGCTCCTCAGATGCCCCATGGACAGTCGTGAGTGCGAATGATAAAAAGCTTGCGCACCTCAACTTGATTGCTAATTTATTGTCACGAGTTAACTACCCAGACAAAGATCAGAAGATCTTAAAGTTTGATCCGAAGATTGTGTTGACTTGGCCTGCGAATTCTAAAAAACTACCGAAGCTTGCTCAATAGATTAACGATCAGCCATTGCCTGAATTTGAGCGACAGTGACATAGCCCCTGCCCTGCTCGTCAATTCTGCCAAAATGGTCATAGATTCGAGGCATACAGCCTTTGGCCTCATCCATAGTTAACTTACCATCTCGATTGGTATCGCATTTAGCAAAGCGCTCTTGAATTTCTTTGTTACGTGAGGCTTCATCAGCATAGGCAGGCGCCGCTACCAAAATAAATGCTGACGCCCCAATGAGGAATAAGTTGCCGATAGAAAATCGCATAGAGCCCTTATTTTGTAGCAGTTGCTCTCGGATCAGCAGAAGTCTCCATTGCCACCTTGACCACCTTTTTGGCCATGGCCACAAATGATTCAACCGAACCACCGCCCGTGCGGAAAGATTCACCCTGAATAGTCACTAAGCCCTCACCAATAACTTCTTTGGTTTGGCTATCGGTAATCTTGCTCTCTACCAACATGGCTGGAGTTTTAGAGTTCACGCCACCAGCATAAGCTGCCGCATTCATTGCTAAGCCAATTGGTGTGAAATTCCAAGGCTGAAGACTATCTGCTGAGCTCTCTGCACCAGTAATACCAACAGAGATACGAGCAACGCCTGGACCAGCTTGATTTACGATCTTTATATTGCCACGACTATTGACTGCATTGACCATAGAGTCTTGCAATGCAATCTGCGCTTGATTAATAACCTCTGGAGAAATTTCCTTCGTCGCATTTTGGTTCAAGTAAATTGGATCCAAAATTACCGCAGTGTATGCGCCTGGATTAACGCCGGCTTTACGGTATCTCCAAATACGAGTGTCAGCTTCAGATGTCGCCATTGGCACTAGTACTGAATAATTTGGCAAAAAACCAGACTTAGGCATGGGCTGGCTCGCTAATTTAGGTGTATTACTACAAGCGGCCAACAAAGTAGCTACAGAGATGGCCGCAACTAAAGCGCCTAGTTTGTTCATATTTTCTTCCAGTCAGTGATTTACTTGATATTACCCTTGTAGCTAGCCTTCAAACCATACGCCTAGTACAAGACATGAATCAATTCCATCTAAGGTGCTGGGCAAGGCATCAAGCTGCCCGACTTTTGATGTAGTTGTGGCTTGCACTCTACTGGTGCAACAACAGCTTTTGATGTTGGTGTTGGGCTAGATGCGGACACTTGCCGAACTTCAGCTTGCACCTCTTTTGGCACGGTCCCATTTAGGACTGGAACTGACTTATAGAATTCTTTATCAGTGCCAGGGCATGGCATTAAAGCGCCAGTTTTAGCGTTCATGACTGATTGACATTGAGGATCGGCTTGCAACCTAGCCTCCAACTTATCAGCAGTGCAGGCGCTCAGTAGAGCCAGAACATAAGAGAAAGCAGCAACACGAAAAGCAAGGGGCATATTCATGAAAATCATTCTAGGCTAAACAGCAGCGCCTGAATAGTGGCAATATATGAAACCATTCAATCAACAACACAGGAGATCAGCATGAACAAAGAAGCATTCGAAAAAGGGCTCAAAACTCGCCGCGAAGTACTAGGAGCTGAGTATGTAGACAACTCCATCAAGAACGCCGACGCATTCAATATGCCTATGCAGGAATTGGTTACTGAATATTGCTGGAATGAAATTTGGAATCGTCCTGGCCTAGACCGTAGGACCAGAAGCATTATTAATTTATCCATGATTACCGCATTAAACCGTCCCCATGAACTGAAGCTTCATGTACGAGGCGCCATTAACAATGGATTAAGCAAAGAGGATATTCAGGAAGTATTTTTGCAGGCTGCGATTTACTGTGGAGTACCCGCTGCTATTGATAGCTTTAGATGTGCGAAAGAAGTCTTTGCTGAGATGGGGATTTAAAGAGTAATTTGACTCGCCCAGCACGATTCGGACGCATGGCCTAAACCTTACCTAATCAGATCATCGATCATAATCACTGGCAAATTGATGGTTTGTGTCTCGGTGATGGGCCTCATCATTTCGGACAGCAATTACAACATCACGCAAGGTTGCGTTAGCATCAAGCTTCCAATAATCGATAGCGATCTTAGGGGCGGGTACATTGGGTGTGCGCCCCTCATCAATTTCTTTTAAATATTCGGTGTAGGAGTAGACAGCCTCTTCCTCAAAATAGCCAACTATGCGATGCGCTGTTCTAGGAAAAAATACATAGATAATGAAAAAGAAATTCCAGAAAATAGCTTGCGTAATCAAGACCAAATAGCGCTCAAACATGTTGGGCTTTGCGATCTCGATAAACGTCATTAAATGCATTCTTTCATTCTCAGCTTCCGCTAAGAGCGTGCGAATCTTAGGTCCATAGCCAACCTTCATACTGCGTAGGCTTGTTAAATGGGTCCACATACCGGCTACCATTCCCGGAACTCCCGCTACAGTTTCTAAAACAACAGCTCGGTGCCCATAGCGTTTCTTGAAAAAAGTATCAGCAAAAAAACGCATACCCTTAGTAAACGATAGAGCGACTCGATCAGAGAAATCAA
>JBEGUE010000125.1:0-5272 GCA_041179045.1 Pseudomonadota bacterium | reverse complement strand
CTGGTCTCTAGGACGGGCATATCAAATCCGAGGAGACTTTCAGATACGGACTTACTAATCAAGACTCCGCCGAGTACTGTGCCCATAATGATGGAGCCTACGGTAAGGCCCTCG
Organism: Pseudomonadota bacterium; assembly: GCA_041179045.1. Taxonomy (GTDB): domain Bacteria; phylum Pseudomonadota; class Gammaproteobacteria; order Burkholderiales; family Burkholderiaceae; genus Polynucleobacter. The sequence continues at coordinate 5,158 of JBEGUE010000125.1, read as the reverse complement.
ATCCAGCCATTGGCTGCCACTAGTTTTTCGGGCGGGAGTAATTCTGTCAGGATGCCGTATTTGGCGGGTGAGTAGGCAGCTGCACCTAGGCCCACAATCGCATAGGCTAATAAAGGGTGGCTTCCGAACAGCATCACTACGCAACCGACAAACTTAATCGTATTAGTGATGAACATGACATTACCCTTAGGGCGGGAGTCAGCAAAGGCCCCCACAAAGGCTGCTAGCAATACATAAGAGAGAACGAAGAATAATTTGAGTAAAGGGGTCATCCAGGCCGGAGCGCTAAGCTGGACCAATAGGGCGATTGCTGCGATCAGCAATGCGTTATCAGCGAGCGACGAAAAAAATTGCGCCGCCATAATGATGTAAAAACTACGGTTCATTCGTACAATCTAGTCATTGAGTGATTAAAACATGAAAGGAGGGTGTAAATGAGTCTGTCGGCTAACCGCATTATTAATAGGCCAATTGTGGCAACTATACACACAGATGCCTTTCGACATAATTTAGGCCGTATTCGGGAGCTTGCCCCGGAATCGAAGATCTGGTCTGTTGTGAAGGCGAAAGCCTATGGCCACAGCCTAGAGGCTGCATTTAAGGGCCTGGAATCTACCGATGGCTTTGCCTTGCTCGATCTTTCAGATGCGCAATGGTTAAGGGATCATGGCTGGGAGGGTCGAATCCTGCTTTTAGAAGGTCTTTTTAGCCCCCAGGAGCTCGAACTAGTAACCAAGCTTCAATGTGACTTAGTAGTGCATAGTGAGAAGCAGGTCGGTTGGCTTGAAAGCTTTGAAAATCATGTGGGTCGCCCCATGAATGTTTTTCTGAAGCTAAATTCTGGAATGAATCGCCTCGGCTTTAGGCCTGAGCAATACCGCACCGCATTTCATCGTTTGCACGCTGCCGGATACCATCTGCATCACATGACCCACTTTGCTAATGCTGACCAGGTTGAGCGCTCACCATCGGTCGGCGAGCAAATGGAGTGCTTCAACAAAGCTACCGAAGGGTTGGAGGCTCCCTCTTCTTTGGCGAATTCAGCCGCGATCCTATGGCATCGCAATGCTTTGGGGGATTGGATACGTCCAGGCATTTTGCTCTACGGCGTTTCACCAACGGGGGTGCATGCCGATATCGTGCGCTCTGAATTTCAGGCTGTGATGAGTCTACGTAGTGAAATCATCGATATCCAAAACCTCAAGAAAGGTGATCATGTTGGATACGGCGGTCGTTATGAGGCTCCAGAAGATATGCGTATTGGTGTGATCGCCGGTGGCTATGCTGATGGATATCCACGTCATGCGGAAGATGGCACGCCGGTTTGGGTTGATGCTGCTGATGCTCAGGGCGATGGAGTAATTTGCCCCATCATCGGAAGAGTCTCCATGGACATGTTAACGATCGATTTGCGTGAGGCTCCTAATGCCAAAATAGGCAGCGTAGTGGAGCTTTGGGGTAATGAAGTTCCAGTAGACGACGTGGCTCAAATGAGCGGCACCATCGGCTATGAACTGATTTGCGCATTAGCGCAAAGGGTGCCGGTGCTAACTGAGTAAAGCCACCGGCTTGATTGATTCTTACTTATTCCAGATCTGCCACCAGCGACGTTCTTTTTGAACGCGTTGACCGGTCAGCATCATTTGACTGTCAGGAAAATTCAGCTTAAAGACGCGGGCTGCATCGTTGCTCAGATCAGTCATACCTAGCTTCTCATAAGACTTTGTCAGTAGGTAGAGTGCTTCCTCAACGGCTGGTGCGCGATCATAATCACGAATCACAAGCTGAGCTCTATTAGCAGAGGCTAAATAGGCACCGCGCTGATAGTAGAAGCGAGCCACAATGACATCTGCCTCTGCTAATGAATTGACGATATACCGCATCCGATCTAAAGAGTCGGGGGCATATTTACTATCAGGAAAGCGCTCAACAACAACCTTGAAAGATTCAAAAGCTTCTTTAGCCGCCTTTGGATCACGCTCACTTAAGTCTTGTCCTGTAAATTTACCGAGCCAACCTAAATCATCATTAAAGCTAATTAAGCCCTTGAGGTAGTAACCGTAATCCAAGTTGGGACTGCCTTGATGCAGCTTAATAAATCGATCGATAGCAACTTGGGCTTGGGCTTGCTCTTGTGCTTTCCAATAGCAGAAAGCAGCATTAATTTGTGCCTGTTGAGAATAGGGACCAAATGGGAAGCGGCCTTCTAATTTTTCAAAGTACTTGCCGCACTTTGCATAATCCGCATCTTTTAGTTTTTCAGTGGCCTCGGAATACAGTTTTGTTTCTGACCAAATATCAGTGTCATCTTTTTGGCCATCACTGCCCGCGCATCCGCTCAGAACAAGACAAGCAGTGCTGGCGCTAACCAGAAGCGCAATCAGGGATTTTCTAGAAGATGACCCAAGGGTGGTCGCAAGCCTTAAACTGGCGTCTGTAATAACGTCCGACATAACTAAAAGGCTCTTTAAGCGTGGCATTGCCGCATACTCCCGATTCGAATCCCATTGATTATATCGATGATGAGGATTTCATAGCCCTAGAAGTTCCCCCTGAGGTCAGCGGAGAGCGTTTGGATAAGTTTCTTGGCGGCGCTTTGCCTGATTATTCCCGCAATCGCCTTAAATCCTGGGTTGAGGCTGGGGCGGTAACGGTGGATGGAAAAGTCACCAAAGTCCGTCATTTACTTCGTGGAAGCGAGAGCATTAAGGTGTTTCCTCAAGAAATGCCTGAGCAGTTCGCTTTTTCTCCTGAAAATATCCCCCTAGATGTTGTTTATGAAGATGACTCCATTATTGTGGTCAATAAACCTGCTGGACTCGTGGTTCATCCTGCTGCTGGTAATTGGACTGGAACCCTGCTAAATGCCTTGCTCTATCGCTTTCCGGAGCTAAAGCAGCTTCCAAGAGCGGGGATTGTCCATCGCCTAGACAAAGACACCTCTGGATTGATGGTGATTGCTAGAACAGATATTGCCCAAACCTCACTGGTAAGGCAGCTTCAAGAGCGAACAGTCGGAAGGCGTTACTTATCTTGGGTATGGGGTGATGCTCCTTCTCAGGGTAAGGTGCTGGCAACTGTTGGCCGAGATCAGCGCGATCGACTGAAAATGGCTGCTGGTTCCGCTCAAGGTAAACCTGCTGCTACCTTATTTCGGCGCTTGGCTAAGGGGAGCTTTACAGAAAGTTCGGTTGCTTTGCTGGAGTGCCGCTTAGAGACTGGCCGCACCCATCAAATTCGGGTTCACTTAGAGTCTTTGGGTTTCCCTCTATTAGGTGATCCGGTTTACCGCAAGAGGACCCCTGGAGTAGCCAAATTATTGCCTTTTACTCGGCAGGCTTTACATGCTTATGCCCTAAGCCTGCAGCATCCAGCAACCCAGGAAGTCATGACCTGGTTCAGATTGCCTCCCCAAGATTTGATTGACTTACTCCCCTTGCTTGGAATGACTGAAGCCGACTTGCCAAAAGAAGAGGCGCTGATGGCCTCCATTAAAAATGACCAACGCGCTCAATAAGATTGAACCAAGCTGGGCTGTATCACAGCGAATTCAGGCTTTTTGCACTACCCGGCAAGGTGGCTTGAGTCAGCCACCATTTAATAGCCTTAATCTTGGGCTCAATGCGGGCGATGATTCATCAGATGTTTTGCAAAACCGCAGCATCCTGAGATCAACGCTACCTGCCGAGCCACTCTGGCTCAAACAGATTCATGGCATCACAGTCAGTACCCCAGTCTCGAGGAGTACTCTGGGTGAGGGACCTTTTGAGGCAGATGCTTCTGTTACCAATATTCCGAATGAGGTGCTAGCCATTCTGACTGCGGATTGCATGCCCGTTTTATTTACTAGCAAGAGCGGTGATGTGATTGGTGCAGCTCATGCAGGCTGGCGTGGCTTGAGTGGCGGCGTTCTCGAAAACACCATTGATGAAATGATCGCTCTATCTCCGGGCCTCACGACAAGTGATATCAGTGCGTGGATGGGGCCCGCAATTGGGCCAAGCGCATTTGAAGTAGGTGAAGATGTATTGCAAGCGTTTGCCCAGCAGGGTCAAGGCATCCTATCCAAGGCCTTTACCCCGATTATCGGGACTCCCGGCAAGTACTGTGCCGATCTCTATTTACTCGCAAGAGATCGCTTACGTGCCCTGGGTATCAAGCAAATCGATGGCGGTCAGTTTTGTACTGTAAATGATCCAGAGCGCTTCTTTTCATACCGCCGGGATAAGGTCACGGGACGCTTCGCTTCTCTGATCTGGATTGCAAAAAGCCCTTAATCTTCGGGTTATTACTAGCTTAGCTCTAGGGCTAGGGTTAGTGCGTATAACCCTTCCAGCCCGATAGATGGAGAATGGTCTTAATAACTTTACGAGATCATTATGTTTGCAGGTATGAATACAGGTGTAGCGCCTTCATTGGCTCCGCACCATATGGCGTTAATTCCTCCAGAACGCTTGGCGGAAATTCAAAAAGAATACTTCTCCGAGTTTTCCCATCTTGCAACCAATCCTGAGGCCGTTGAAGTAAAAGATCGCCGCTTCTCTGGCAAGGCTTGGCATTCCTCTTGGAGCAAAATGATTGCGGCAACTTACTTGCTGAATTCAAAACATTTGCTTGCGCTTGCTAAAGCGGTTGATGCAGATGAAAAAACCAAAACCAAGATTTTATTCACTACAGAGCAAATGATTGATGCCTTATCCCCATCTAACTTTATTGCAACCAATCCCGAAGTGCTTGAAAACATCATTAGTTCACAGGGCCAGTCGATTCAAAATGGTATTGTGAATTTGCTTGGTGACCTGAAAAAAGGAAAAGTTTCGCAGACAGATGAAAGTGCTTTTGAAGTCGGCAAGAATATTGCAACAACTGCAGGTCAGGTGGTATTTCGTAATGATCTCTTTGAATTAATTCAGTACACGCCACTAACCGAAACCGTGTATGAGCGCCCATACCTCATGGTGCCACCTTGTATTAATAAGTATTACATTTTGGACTTGCAACCAGATAACTCAGTTGTGCGTTACATGGTTGAGCAAGGTCACACCGTCTTCTTGGTTTCCTGGAAAAATCCAGATGCATCGATGTCTAAAATTACTTGGGATGACTATGTAGGTGATGGTGTCATCAAGGCGATTGAAGTCGTCAAAGATATTGGTGG
>JBEGUE010000124.1:0-3030 GCA_041179045.1 Pseudomonadota bacterium | reverse complement strand
AAAAGAGAAAACCCATTGATTTACACCTTTCGCAGAACCCTGACTAGCCTCAATACCTACTGGTACAGTCATCGCAATCTTGGTGCTTTGTGCTGTTTCTATTCCAACCGGAACAGTCATTGAAATTTTTTCACTGACTTGGTTCTGCCCAAAAATGAAAGCAGCTATCAGGCGAAATCCTTGGCTAGAGGCTACATCTAAATCACCCTCCACTTTGACTTCTGCAACTAACTGAGGCGCATAAGTGCGAAGCTCAAAAGGTTCTGATTTTTCAATAACAGTAAATTTAGGCTCTTCAGTTGCCATGACGGTACTCGCAATCAATATGCTGGTGAGAAGTATGAGGATTCGGGAAATGAACATGTTCATGATCAATTACTTACCAAGCTGAGTGAATAGTAAATCCCGATGCATCATATTGAATGTGGGCTTGCGCACCTACCGGCAAAGTAAGCTTCTCGGCTTGATGCCCAAACGGTAATCCTGTTAACACGGGAATATTTTCAGGAAGACGTCGACGAATCGCTTCAATAGCAGTTTCTAGTGCGTAACCACGGTCATTGTCATAAAGACGATAGGCTGAAAATCCGCCCAAGAGGATGGCACTTTGATTGGCTAATATGCCTGCATCTAATAACTGCATTAGCATCCGCTCAATCCGATATGGATGCTCATTGACATCTTCCAGAAATAAAATCCCGCCCTGGGTTTGCTGCTGATTTGGCAGGTAAGTTGTTCCAACTAAACCCGCTAGCACTGTTAAGTTTCCACCCCAAAGCATGCCGGAAGCTTGGCCTGAGGTAGATTTTCTTAAAAAGGGTTGCTCAGCCTGGATTGTGCAATCTAATTTACGCTCTTCAATTGCCTTCTGAAAATGCGCCCACATAAATGCATTAGGGGTGATGCCCTCGCCCTGCTCGCCCTGGCAAGCAAAATCAAAATTGAGCATAGGTCCAGCCAAACTAACTGCGCCAGTTTTGGCCAACAAACCTAACTGAAAAGTGGTGAAATCGCTATGCCCACAAATTTGTAAGCCGTTCTTGATAGCTTTGCTAATCGCGCTCCACTCAATATCTGGGAGAAGCCGATGTAATCCGTACCCGCCACGCATAGCTACAGCGACGCTATCGGGAGAGAGCGTAGCAAGTTGATTGATTTCAGTTAAACGCTCAGCATCCGAGCCAGCAAAACGTTGCTCAACTCGGTTTACGCAAGCGGCATTAAGAACCTCAATGCCCTGGCTCTGAAGCCATTCGATGCCAGCTAATGGGCTGCTTGTGTCTAAGCTCGCTCCAGAAGGAGCAATTAAATGAATTGACTTCAACGCCGCTCCTTAAAAAAATTACGCAGTATTTGCCCGCACTCTTCGCTCATGATGCCACCTTCAACCTGGGTCTGGTGGTTAATCTGCTTTTCTGAGAATACATTGAGTACGCTTCCTGCAGCACCAGTTTTAGGATCCGCAGCCCCAAACACAACGCGCTCCACTCTGGCATGTAGCATCGCTCCGGCACACATGGTGCAGGGTTCTAGTGTGACGTAAAGAGTTGTGCCAGGTAGACGATAGTTTGATTCGTCTTGGGCTGCGCTACGTAATGCCATCATCTCAGCATGGGCGCTTGGATCGCTATTACTAATCGGCCGATTAAAGCCACTTGAGATTACTTGACCATCTCGGACTAGCACGGCTCCCACGGGTACCTCACCAGCCGCGGCAGCCAGCTTGGCTTGATCCAAAGCTTGCTGCATAAATTGACGATCAAGCTCTGCTTGCATATTACTTTTTAGGAGTGAGAAACGTCGGCCCAACAATTGGGGGTTTCATAAAGACGAATAGATGCCAGCTTAAGACGGCCATCAAAAGCTTTTTCAAAAACAGGTTGCAACACTCTAAAGGCCGCACTGGCTAAGTTCTCAACGGTAGGAACATGTTCCATTACTACCGTCTTGTGGTTAGGGATGGAGTTTAAATAATCCACCAATCCAGCATCCTCTTTGGCCACCAGAAATGCATGATCCCAAGGCTCCACTAAGTATTGATTGGTGAGGCGCTTGATATCTCCAAAGTCCAAGACCATGCCATCATCCGCTTTGCCGGGGTGATCTGCAATTACACCGGTGAGTGTGACTTCAATTGCATAGCGATGACCATGCAGGTGACGACACTGTCCATCATGATTCGGAATGCGATGACCTGCATCAAATTCAAGTCGACGGGTGATGGAGATAGCTTCTTGCTTTGTGCTCATTTTATTTTTTCTAGATACTTAAAAATTACTTGATAAGACTTTTATCGAATACCGATTATCTTATGGGTCTGAACACTCAAACGCCACAAGGGACGCTTTTGACAGAGACGAACTGCTAATGCGAGATTTTCTTGGAGATTGGGGCCATCCATCGCCTGCAAGAAACGATTGCGATAATCCATCTTCTCAAACCGAGCCAATAAAGTTTCGATAGAAGTATGTCCAGCCTGAGGGATCACCAACTTCATCTCATCAGCCTGCAACACAATAAGTTCAGACCCAGCTTTAGGGCTGACACAGACCCAATCAACCCCCTTGGGCACTTTGATTGTTCCATTCGTCTCAATGGCAATCGCAAAGCCCTTAGCATGCAAAGCATCAATCAATGCAGTATCTAGTTGCAGTAACGGCTCGCCACCCGTAAAGACAACGTAACGTTGTTGTGGTCCGGCGGATGTGCTACTCCATACCTCTTCAATGGTATCTGCCAATAAAGAGGCAGTTTCAAACTTTCCGCCACCAGCACCATTAGTCCCAACAAAGTCGGTATCGCAAAATTGGCAAACTGCTGTTGCGCGATCCTCTTCGCGACCACTCCACAGATTGCAGCCAGAAAATCGGCAAAATACAGCCGCACGACCAGCGTGGGCGCCCTCACCCTGGAGGGTTGGAAAGAGTTCTTTTACGGTATACATAGCTATGTCTTGATTTTAAGCGCTTTACTTACTTCCAGGACACAAGCTCCCACTCTAAATAGTCTTCCCATAGGGCATTGCCCCAA
>JBEGUE010000123.1:0-9173 GCA_041179045.1 Pseudomonadota bacterium | reverse complement strand
TTGTGATTGGGGTGGGTGATTACAAATTCTTCTGTAGCAACAACGAATGCAGCAAGAGAGGTTTTCATATCTGCGGCGCCACGACCGTACAGCATGCCATCCCGAATTGTTGGGGTGAATGGATCATTAGTCCATTTTTCTAGTGGTCCAGTTGGCACAACGTCAGTGTGACCAGCAAACATCAAGACTTCACCCTGATCGCCTGCCGTACCTTTTTTGATTGCCCATAGATTGGTGACCTGAAAACTCTCGGGGCCGCTGATGACGCTCTCGGTATGAAAGCCAATCGCTTGAAGCCGTTTGGCGATGAGCTCCTGACAGCCCCCGTCCGCTGGGGTTACCGAGCGGCAGGAGATGAGGGCTTCAGTTAACTCAAGGGTAGCGCTCATAGATTTAGCTTAATCGCGCAAGAGTTCGTTAATTGCAGTCTTTGCTCTAGTTTGAGCATCAACCTTTTTCACGATGATCGCTGCGTACAGGCTGTACTTGCCGCAAGCGGAAGGAAGGGAGCCTGGCACCACAACAGAACCGGCTGGCACACGGCCGTAATGAATTTCACCGGTTTCGCGGTCGTAGATCTTAGTGCTTTGACCAATGTATACGCCCATAGAGAGAACGGCGTTTTCTTCAATAACCACCCCTTCAACGACCTCAGAACGGGCGCCAATAAAGCAGTTATCTTCAATAATCACTGGGCCAGCTTGGATTGGCTCTAAAACTCCACCAATACCGACGCCACCGGAGAGGTGTACGTTTTTACCGATTTGGGCACATGAGCCTACAGTCGCCCAGGTATCAACCATGGTGCCTTCGCCTACATAAGCGCCAATATTGACGTAAGAAGGCATCAAAACGGCATTTTTGCCAATAAATGAGCCACGGCGAGCCATTGCAGGGGGAACTACGCGAAAACCGCCATTGGCGAAGTCTTCTGCGGTGTAGTTCTCAAACTTGCTCGGCACCTTATCGTAGAACTGGGTATAGCCACCAGCACCCATCGGTTTGTTGTCTTCCAAGCGGAAAGACAGCAAAACTGCCTTTTTAACCCACTGGTTCACTTCCCATTTGCCGACGCTACGGCGCTCAGCTACGCGAATACTGCCTGTATTGAGGCCCTCGAGTACGGCATTCACGGCGTTGCGGATTTCCCCGGAAACGGCCTCAGGAGACAGGTTTGCGCGGTTTTCCCAGGCTTGTTCGATGATGCTTTGTGGTGATTGGCTCATGCTTTTCAGTTAACTATCAGATTGTTAAGGGGTTTTGCCCCTGGAAGTAGATTAATCATTATATCGGTGGGGCAAAAACCCGTGTGAGGAGCCTTAAGCTTGCTATCATCTTCCCACTTTAGTAATAATTTTTACCCCCTTATTTGAACCCCTTTTTTCCCTGCAAAGTACGCCGTGCAACTGAAATCCATCAAACTTTCCGGCTTTAAGTCCTTCGTCGACCCCACCCATTTCGAAATGCCAGGTCAATTGATCGGTGTTGTGGGTCCTAACGGTTGCGGAAAGTCGAACATTATTGACGCCGTGCGCTGGGTTTTGGGCGAGTCTCGCGCTAGTGAGTTGCGTGGCGAATCGATGCAAGACGTGATTTTTAACGGCTCTGGTTTGCGTAAACCTTCGGGCCGTGCCAGCGTCGAACTCATTTTTGATAATTCAGAAGGACGCGCTCAAGGTCAGTGGAGCGCTTTCACGGAATTAGGTATTAAACGCGTTTTGACGCGTGATGGTAATTCTAGTTATTACGTCAATAATCAAGTCGTGCGCCGTAAAGACATTCAAGATATTTTCTTGGGTACCGGTATGGGTCCCAGAGGCTACGCCATCATCGGACAGGGCACGATCAATCGAATCTTAGAAGCAAAGCCAGAAGAACTGCGTGTGTTCTTGGAAGAGGCAGCTGGTGTTTCTAAATACAAAGAGCGCCGTAAAGAAACCGCTTCCCGCCTTGAAGATACAAAAGAAAACTTAGTACGCGTAGAAGATATTTTGCGTGAGCTCGATCAGCAAGTCACTCGCTTAGAGAAGCAGGCGACCGTAGCTGAGCGCCACGCTGAACTCTCTACCGAGATGAAGTCTCAGCAACAGCTCCTGTGGTTCGTGCGTCAGACCGAGGCTGGTAAAGAACAAGAGCGTCATGCTAACGGTATTCGTGACACACAAGTTAGTCTGGAAGAGCAGACTGCCAAAATGCGTCATGTGGAGACTGAGCTCGAGACAATGCGCACCGAGCAGTACGCTCTACAAGATAAAGTTTCACAAGCTCAAGGCGATTTGTATCAAACGAATGCCGATGTCAGCCAAGTAGAGTCACAAATTCGTTACGTGCAAGAAGCACGCCAGCGTTTGCAGCAGCAATCTCAAGATTTGCAAGCTCAATTACAACGTTGGACTGTTCAAGAAACGGATGCAGCGCAAGCACAGCGTACTGCTGAACATGAGCTCAGCTTAGCTGCAGAAAAAGAGCAAACATTAATCGCGGATTTATCTGGCCTGCAAGAGCAGATGCCAGCACGCGAAGAGGCTTATCAAGTTCATGCGCGCGAACTCAATGATGCGCGCGAGAACTTAGCTACGATTGACCAGCGCTTAGCCAGTTTAGGCGAGCGCGTTAAAGCCATTACCTCACAAGTAGAAGAACTCAAGGGGCGCGACACCCGTCTTGAAGCTGAACTCGCTGGTATGCGCAGACCTGATGCTGAAGCATTGCAAATGGCTATTGATCGTCATGCGATGGCGCAACGTAAGGTAGATGAAGCGAGACAAAAAGCAGGCGAGGCGCAGCAACGTGTTCCTGCAGCTGATGAAGCTCGTAATACTGCACAACAACAGATTCAATCTGCCAATCAAGAGTTGGCACAAACCGAAGCCAAGCTCACTGCATTGACAGCCTTGCAAGCCAGCGTTCAAGCTCAGGGCAAGATTGGTCCATGGCTTGAGAGCAAAGGCTTAAAAGAGAGCAAGCGCTTATGGCAAGAGCTCAAAGTGGAGAGTGGTTGGGAAGCTGCTTTGGAGTCCGTATTGCGCGAGCGTTTGGCAGCAGTTACAGCCAAGAGCGTTCAAGAAACTTTAGCTTTAGCGAATGATGCGCCTCCAAGTCGTTTAGCGATTTTGCTCACAGAAGAAATTTCTCCAGCGCACACGACTGTGCCAGCAGATTTCACACCGCTACTCACTCGCGTTCAAAGTGCAGGCGCACCACGTGTAGCTGCTGTATTACAAGAGTGGTTAGATAACATTTACATTGCTAATAGCTTGGAAGATGCATTGCATCGCCGTGAGAAGTTACCTGCTGGCGGTGCTTTTGTTACTCAACAAGGCCATTTAGTGAGTCGTGTGGGCGTGCAGTTGTACGCGGCCGACTCTGAGCAAGCCGGTATGTTGGCACGTGCTCAAGAGATGGAAGGTCTCGAGAAACAATTGCGTGCTCAGAAGTTAATTCAAAGTGAGCTGCAAGGTGAGTTGGATCAATGTGCTGCCAACTATCAGGCCGCCCACCAAGCTGCTGAGCAAACTCGTATCGTTGCTGAGCAAGCCGTACAAGAAGTGCATGGCTTTGAAGTTGAAAGAATGCAATTAACCCAAGCGGAAGAAAAGTACAGCCAACGCGCTGAACAAATTCAGGGTGAGTTAATTGAGTTGCGCCAGCAAATGGAGCAGCTGACTCAAACTCAAGAGCAATCAGTGGAAGAGCTTGCTCAGTCAGAAAAATCTAAACAAGGCTTGCAAGAAAATTTAGCCATTGCCCAAGAAAAACTGGAACTCGCCACCCAAGAGCGCGATCGCCTTCGCGAATCCCTACGCTCTTCAGAAATGTCTGCTCAAGAAGCGGCGTTTGCAACCCGTTCTTTACAGCAGCGCATCTCCGATTTGCAGCGCGACCAAAGTACTGCGCGTGTGCAGATTATGGAGATTCAGGATAAGCAGGCTACTTCCGAGCAAGAGCTAGAAACTCTGAGCGATGAAGAAGCTCAAGACAAGTTACAAGGGTTGTTGCTGGCCCGCAGCGCTCGCGAAGCAGCATTGGCTAACGCCCGCACAGAACAAGATGCCCTGTTGCATCAATTGCGTGAAGCTGATGAAGTGCGCTTGCAGATTGAGCGTAGCCTTCAACCTATGCGCGACAAAGTAGTCGACTTACAGTTACGAGAACAAGCTGCTCGTTTGAACTTTGAGCAGTTTGCAACTTTATTGTCAGATGCCGAAGCGGATCTATCTGCACTTGAAGTGAGTTTTAGCCCAGATCTGAAGGTAGGGGCACTACAAACTGAAGTAAACCGCCTCAATACAGAGATTCAATCTTTAGGCCCAGTCAATATGGCTGCCTTGGATGAACTCTCCAGTTCACGTGAGCGTAAGCAGTTCTTGGATGCCCAATCTGCGGACTTAAATGAAGCAATGCAAACCTTGACAGATGCGATCGCCAAGATCGATGCGGAAACCCGTGATCTGTTACAGGGCACCTTTGATCAGGTCAATATGCATTTCGGTAAGTTATTCCCTGAGCTGTTCGGCGGAGGTCATGCTGAGTTGGTAATGACTGGTGAAGAGATCTTGGATGCTGGTGTTCAGGTCATGGCTCAGCCTCCAGGCAAGAAGAACAGTTCGATCTACTTACTCTCCGGTGGTGAAAAGGCCTTAACTGCAATCGCTTTGGTCTTCTCTTTATTCCTGCTCAATCCCGCGCCATTCTGTTTGCTCGATGAGGTTGATGCGCCATTGGATGATGCGAACACCTTGCGTTATGCGCAGATGGTTGCCAAAATGTCTAGTAAGACTCAATTTGTGTTTATCTCACATAACAAGATCACTATGGAAATCGCTCATCAGTTGATTGGTGTCACTATGCAAGAGCAGGGTGTATCCCGTATTGTGGCGGTGGATATTTCTTCTGCGGTATCGATGGTGGAGGCAGCTTAAGTGGATCTAGAGCAAATCATGACAGCATTGGGTTTGTCTGACTTGCAGTTTGCTTTGGCTATTATTGGCCTACTAATACTGATCTTAGTGGCTATTCTGAATGTTAAATATGCTCGCGCACTGCGTAAAGCAAAAGCGAGCGTTGAGTATTACGCCGCTGAGCGAAGTGCGCGTGAACCAACTTTTGGGGTTGGTTTTGCTGACCCCATTCCCGGCGAACAGACTGAGCCGGCCTTCAAAGAAGGCTCCTTGCCAATAAAGGCTGAATTGCCAGCCTTTTCAATTGATCCAAGAATAGACTGCGTTATTACTTTGCGTTTCCCCCAGCCAATTAATGGATCAGAGATCTTAAAAGAAATGCATTCCTGGGAGGATTTATCTGCCCCATCTTCAGCCCGCTGGATGTGTGAGGGTTTGAATGTGGATCCTGATTCTTCTGAGCCATGGGGTTTGCTATTGCCTAGTGCTTCTTATTCAGAACTTCAGCTTGCTATTCAATTAGCAAGTCGTCGCGGGCCCATAGGCGTGCTGGAGCTGTCCGACTTTTGCTCTAGAGCTCAGGCGCTTGCCTTAACACTGGGCTCTCAGATTGACATGCCAAGTGTAACTACGATGTTGGATAAGGCTAAAGATTTGGACTTCATGGCTGCCGAAAGTGACATTCAATTGAGCATCAATGTACTATTTGATGAAGCATACCCTTGGGACAGCCTTGATTCTTTGATGCGTCAACGAGGATTCATCTTGGCGCGCAGTGGCCGCACTTATGAATACTTTAGTAATCGAGCCCCTATTTTTAGCAGCAATGACCTTAGCCCTGGTAAGTCTGTGCAGCAACTTACCCTACTCCTAGAGTTACCCCTAGTTTCTTTTGATGAGAAAGCATTCGAGCGCATGCTGGCAGAGGGGCTTGAAATTGCACAGGTTGCCAATGGTCGTTTAGTCGATGACAATGGCATCAACTTATCTGAAATTTCTATTCAAAGCATTCGTAAACACCTTGAGGGTTTATATGAAAACCTCGAGAGAAATGGTGTTCCTGCAGGATCCTCTGCTGCCAGCAGACTTTTTAGCTGAGGAACCACTTGTCGTCCTCTAGTCCGACAAATTTAGCGGATCGCTACGCATTATTACAAGCGGATCTAGCGCGCTTAGAGCATGCCTACTACGTTCTGGATAACCCAATAGTTCCCGATAGTGAGTACGACCGCCTATATCGTGAATTACTCGAGATAGAGGCTTTGCATCCTGAGTGGATTACAAGGGATTCACTCTCGCAAAGGGTGGGCGGTGCTGCACTGAAGGAATTCGATTCGGTAACTCATGCAGTACCGATGCTTTCTTTGAATAATGCGTTTGAAGATGCTGAGTTAATTGCCTTTGATCGACGCTGCCGTGAAGGCCTGCATGCTGAGCAAGTAGATTACGCAGGTGAACTTAAATTTGATGGCCTAGCAATTTCCTTGCGCTACGAATATGGTTCTTTAGTCAGAGCTGCTACCCGAGGCGATGGCTCCAGTGGTGAAGACGTCACTGCCAACATCAAAACTATTCGGGCTATTCCACTCAAGCTGACAGGTGAGAGTATTCCAGCAGTATTGGAAGTGCGCGGTGAAGTCTTTATGTATCTGAAAGATTTCCAGAAAATGAATACACAAGCCGCTGCTCAGGGTGAGAAAGAGTTTGCCAACCCCCGTAATGCTGCAGCAGGAAGTTTGCGCCAACTAGATTCCAAGATTACTGCCAAAAGACCACTCTCGTTTTTTGCATATGGACTAGGAGATCTCAAGCCACAATCTTGGCTGCCAAAAACCCATGAAGAGCTTCTCAACGCTTATGTGAAGTTGGGTTTGCCAGTCTGCGCTGAGCGTCGTGTGCTCAAGTCCGTTGAAGATATTTTGGCCTTTTATAGGGAGGTGGGAGCAAAGCGTGATTCTTTACCTTATGACATTGATGGCGTAGTCTATAAGGTCAACTCCTTTGCAGAGCAAGCTAAGTTGGGCTTTGTATCTAGAGCTCCACGCTTTGCTTTGGCCCATAAATTCCCAGCGCAAGAGGCTTTAACCACTGTACTCGGTATCGACGTCCAAGTTGGGCGCACTGGTGCAATCACTCCTGTGGCAAGACTTGCTCCAGTTGAGGTGGGTGGTGTCACCGTTACGAATGCTACTTTGCACAATGAAGACGAGGTCAAGCGTAAAGATGTTCGTATTGGTGATACCGTTTCCGTCAGAAGAGCAGGAGATGTCATTCCGGAAGTGGTGTCGGTGCTTAAAGAGCGTCGACCAGCAGGTGCAACAGAATTCGTAATGCCAAAAAATTGTCCGGTATGTAATTCACATATTGAACGCTTGGCTGATGAAGCCATTGCCCGTTGCAGTGGTGGCTTATTTTGTGGGGCTCAACGCAAGCAAGCATTAATTCATTTTGCGCATAGAAGAGCATTGGATATTGAAGGCTTAGGTGAAAAGATTGTGGATCAGTTAGTCGATCACAATCTGGTCAGAACGCCAGCCGATCTCTACCGCCTTGGCTTCACAGCTATTGCAAACCTGGAACGTATGGGCGAGAAGTCAGCTGACAATCTCATTCAGTCTATTAACCAATCCAGAAATACCACCCTAGCCAGATTTATATTTGCCTTGGGTATACGTCACGTAGGTGAGACTACCGCCAAAGACTTGGCTAATCACTATCAATCCATGCATGCCCTCATGGATGCCAAGCTCGAAGACTTGCTGACAGTCAAGGACGTTGGCCCTGTAGTGGCATACTCGATCACCAGTTTCATGGAAGAGGCCCATAACCGTGAAGTGATTGAGCAACTCCTAGCCTCAGGTATGCAGCTCTCCGTAGAAGAAAAAGTCATCAGTGCCGCTGTAGCAGGAAAAACCTTTGTGCTTACAGGCACATTCCCAACGATGACAAGAGATGAAGCAAAAGATCTTCTCGAAAAAGCAGGCGCCAAAGTTGCCGGCTCAGTCTCCAAGAAAACCGACTATGTAGTTGCTGGATCAGATGCTGGTAGCAAGCTCACAAAGGCAGAGGAGCTAGGCGTTCCAGTGATTGACGAAGCTGCAATGTTGGAGTTATTGAAGTAAATTCCTTTCACCCTTTCGATTTATCCATGAACCTCATTGATCAGATCTCTAGAGTAGCTCTTCACTCCCAGTTTAAGTCTGCTTGCAGCAAGGTCATATCTTCAAGAGACTCCTACTCACGGTCTACTGAGGCTGGTCACATCACTGCAAGTGGATTGGTTATCAAAAATGACAAAGCTCTACTTATCTTTCATCCTTATATAAAACAGTGGTTCCAGCCGGGTGGTCATATTGATGATCGGGAGGAGCCAATTGAGGCCGCCATTCGTGAAGTCTTTGAAGAGACTGGCGTAGTGTGTAAATCTCTCAATGGCTTCTTACATCCTATCGATATTGATTTACATGAAATCCCTGCAAATCCAAAGAAAGGTGAGGGCGCACACTTGCACATTGATCTTTTATTTGTATTGCAGGTGATTGAGGAGCGAGATTCTCCTGAGGACATTCAAAAGGCATGGGTACCCTTTGAGAAAATCACTAGCCCACGTATTCAGAGAGCATTGCAAAAACTATCAGGTCAGGCCTAAGCCCCTAAAGCTTCGAGTAAATCTGTCTCTAGCAAGATCTGTAGCTTAGGATTCTTGCTCAAGTTAGCCGCATCCAATAGGAATACGTCCTCCACTCGCTCACCCAATGTATTGATACGTGCGGTATGTAATGAAACTTGATGCTTGGCTAATATTCTGGAGATTGCATACAGTAAACCGGTGCGATCACTCGTTGAGAGGGATAGAGCGTAGTAATGGCCACGTTCATCTGGTGTCATGTGCACGCGTGGCTGAATCGGGAAGGTGCGAGACTGTCGTGAGAGTCTGCCCATACTGGGTGATGGCAATGGATCATTGTTTTGCAGTGCTGCTGTGAGCTCATATTCCACCAACTGAATCAGGTCACGATAGCTTCCACCTTCATCCACCAAATTGCTGCCTGAGATTTGGAAGGTATCCAGCGCATAGCCATGCTTTGTCGTATGAATACGGGCATCCCAAATCGAGAAGCCATGGCGCTCAAAGTAGGCGCAAATTCTGGCGAAAAGATCTTCTTGGTCTTTAACGTAGACGGCAATCTGCAATCCTTCGCCTACTGGAGAGAGGCGAGCGCGCACGACCGGAGTTTCACTATCGACCTTGTTGTAGAGGTGGCGAGTTAA
>JBEGUE010000122.1:0-3856 GCA_041179045.1 Pseudomonadota bacterium | reverse complement strand
AAGAAGAAATTGCTCGCTTAAGTGTTAACAAAGTACTTCCTGCTTTCGCTCCTGGCGACACAGTCGTTGTTGGCGTAAACGTAGTTGAAGGTACACGTAAGCGTACCCAGGCCTTTGAAGGTGTTGTGATTGCTAAGCGCAATCGCGGACTGAATTCTAGCTTTATCGTTCGCAAGATTTCATCTGGCGAAGGTGTTGAGCGTACATTCCAAACTTACTCACCATTGATCGCTAGCATCGAAGTGAAGCGTCGCGGTGATGTACGTCGCGCCAAGTTGTACTACTTGCGTGATCGTTCAGGTAAGTCTGCACGTATTAAAGAAAAACTTCCTGCCCGCAAAGTTAAAGCGGTTGCTGCAGCAGTAGCGGAATAAGCTAGGCTTTAATACAGAAGAAGGCGGCCTAGGCTGCCTTTTTTATTGCCCTAAAATAAGAACAGATGCCAAAGAATCTCAAGCCTCAAGAGTCGAAATTGAGTATTGCTACGCCATTGAATTTTGATGCGCGGGCGATTCCAATTCATGAGGTTTGTTCGGATCAGCCCAAAGTGATTAGCCATCATTTGGATCCATCTAGCCTAAGGTATCGCTTTCAGAACCCACCTGTTTGGAAGCCAGAGATTACTGATGAAAATCGGCACGTGATTGCCGCGGATATTATTTCCAAGCGCCAAGCTGCTGGAAAAGTGACCCGGGCAGCCGTCTTAATCCCCTTGCTGCTGAAAAGTGATGGGCTCTCCGTATTGTTAACCCAACGAACCGATCATTTGCATGACCATGCAGGTCAAATTAGCTTCCCGGGTGGGCGGATGGATCCGAGTGATTTCGATCCTAATCACACCGCCTTACGAGAAAGTGAAGAAGAAATCGGTTTGAATCCGCAAGGAGTTGAGGTCATCGGCCATTTGCCACAATATTTAACGGTTTCGGGCTATAGTGTGACGCCGGTTGTGGGCTTGGTAAAACCTCAGGCAGAATATGCATTAGATGCATTTGAAGTGGCGGATGTTTTTGAAGTGCCTTTACATTTTTTAATGGATCCTGCAAATCACCAAGTGCGGGTCTGGGAGAGTGATCAGGGCAGTCGTCGGTTTTATTCAATGCCCTATGAGAACCGTTTTATCTGGGGTGCTACTGCTGGAATGTTACGTAACCTTTACCACTTATTAAAAGTATGACTTTCTTTTCTATTCTCTTCGCACTCATTGCTGAGCAATATCGCCCAGTAACCTCGAATCATTGGATCGCGCGCATGAGCGCTCGCTGGCTTGATTGGGTTGCTGGTGAATTCGGTGGCAAGACCGAACAAGGCGCAAGTCCTGTGGGTGCGCGTATGGCCTGCCTGGTGGCTTTCATTCTGCCAACATTCCTAGTGTTCGTGTTGTATGTTGTCTTCATGGTGAGCTTCCCAATTCTGGGATTCCTATGGAACATATTAATTGCCTACCTATTTTTTGGCTTTCGCCAATTTAGCCACTCTTTCACGCTAGTACACGAGGCCATTGCAAATCATGACTTGCCTGCAGCTCGCTTAGCACTTGCCGAGTGGTATGGCCCTGAATTGGATGCTTCCAATCTTACTGAGACTGAAGTGATTTCACTTGCACTAGAGCGCGCCATCATTGGTTCACATCATCATGTATTTGGTGTGTTGTTCTGGTTCTTAATGCCTATGGGGCCTGCAGGCGTAGTGTTATATCGCTTAGCGGATACTGCTGCTCAGCGCTGGTCAGAAAAAGGCGACTTTAATTTGAGTGAAGCAGCACGCCATTTCTTCTACGTATTAGATTGGGTGCCTGCACGCATCACTGCAATGGGCTTTGCAATTGTGGGTAACTTCGAAGGTGCTGTCTATGCGTGGCGTCACCTGACTGGCAAGTGGTCTGACTCTTTATCAGCAGTGATCTTGGCATCTGGAAGCGGCGCCTTAGGTGTTCGCTTGGGTGAACCCTTGAGTGAGCCTGATAGTGATGAAGCTTTGCGTATGGCCGAAGCTGGCGAGCCTGTTTTTTACGAAGTGGGCCTGGAGCCAAATGAACGCACCATGCGCTCTGCCGTTGGCTTGGTATGGCGTTTAGTTATCGCTTGGATGGCTTTATTGCTAATGCTGACCATCGCTCTTTGGCTTGGCTAATGCCCTGAATTTGCGTATCGGCAGTTTTTGAGTCGGAACGCAATTGCCTAAATAGCGCCAGTCTTTCTGGCGCTATTTCATTTTTGTCGACAGCTTCTCGTATTGCGCAATCTGGCTCTGATTGGTGCGCGCAGTTATGAAAGCGACACTTACCTAGCAGGTCATGAAACTCCCTAAAGGCATGTTCTAGCTCGCTAACTGACATATGTGCCAAGCCAAACTCCTGAAACCCCGGGGAGTCAATTAAAGCACC
Organism: Pseudomonadota bacterium; assembly: GCA_041179045.1. Taxonomy (GTDB): domain Bacteria; phylum Pseudomonadota; class Gammaproteobacteria; order Burkholderiales; family Burkholderiaceae; genus Polynucleobacter. The sequence goes on along the minus strand of JBEGUE010000122.1, from coordinate 1,470 downwards.
CAATTTGCCGCTTGCATCACGCCCCCAAGCCTCAGGCAGCTCAAAGTAGCGACAGGCGGTGGTGGTGTGTTTACCGGTATCTAGGCGGACTGAGTACTCTTGAGTGATCGCAGCTGCATTGGGAACCCAAGCGTTGAGTAAGCTGGATTTCCCCATACCAGATTGACCTACGAACACAGATACTTTGCCGCAAATGGCAGGGCGCAGTGCTTCTATCGAGGTCTCGTCAAACTTGGCTGACACCTCAGTGACGGGGTAGCCCATACGAGCATAAGGCGCAATAATCTTACGAGCGTGCTCCAAATTATCTTTGAGATCACATTTGTTCAGCAAGATATGCAAACCAATTTGATTGGTCTCTGCAGCAACAACTGCTCTACCTAAAAGATCTGGGGAGAAAGCCGGTTGCGTAGCCAGTACGACTAATATTTGATCGACATTGGAAGCAATGAGCTTGCTTTTAAAAGCATCGGATCGATAGAGTAAATTTTCTCGTGGCTCGATGCGAATAATCCGCGCTTGATCAGCCGAGGTCATCTCCAACAACATACGATCACCTACGGCACCAATATGCTGCTTTGCCGGAGTGCTAACTTGAATTAATTCACCGGCAGGCGAGTCATTTCCGCGCTCATCTTTAACTAAACGTTGCGCTAAATAATGCCTTCCATAGGATGCAGTCAGTAGCGCATGAAATTGTTCCATTAATTAAACAATTCCAGATTGCTTAGTTAAATCGTTTGAGATTGGCAATGCGTAATGGAGCTGGTGGATGGGAGCTATAAAAAGCGGTATAGATCGGATCCGGCGTCAGGGTTGATGCGTTATCTTGGTAGAGTTTGACTAAAGCAGAGATCAAATCACTCGCAGAAGATTTATCTGCAGCAAAACCATCTGCCTCATATTCGTGCTTACGTGATGCCAAGCTAGAGAGCGGTGTTAAGAAGAAACTAAATACTGGCGATATCAGCATGAAGAGTGCCAAAGCCAAGCCACCGTTATAGCCATTCAGGTTAGGCATCACACCCAAATCACTGTAGAACCATGGCTGGGTGCTGATCCATCCCAAGAGTGCAAATGTCAGAAAGCTCATGGCAAAGGAAACTAGCAAACGCTTGCGGATATGGTTGCACTTATAGTGACCAAGTTCATGAGCTAGGACGGCCTCTACCTCACCAGGGTTGAGCTTCTCAATCAAGGTATCAAAAAAGACGATACGTTTCGCTTTACCCATGCCTGCAAAAAATGCATTGCCGTGCGCACTGCGCTTGCTACCATCCATAACAAATAAACCTTGGCTAGCGAAATCACAGCGGCTTAATAAGGCTTCGATTTGCGTCTTCAGCGGTCCTTCTTCTAGCGCTTGAAACTTATTAAAGATTGGTGCAATGAAGGTCGGAAATATCCACTGCATTAACAGGCTAAATACAGTGAGTACGCCCCAAGCCCAGAGCCACCAAAAGTCACCCG
>JBEGUE010000121.1:0-8471 GCA_041179045.1 Pseudomonadota bacterium | reverse complement strand
GGCTATGTCTTTAATCCGGTCAGTTTTTGGGTCTGCACCCGAGCTAATGGTCAAGTTCAAACGGTACTCGCTGAAGTAAACAACACCTTTGGTGAACGACACTGCTATCTACTTCATCATGACTCCGGCAAAGCCATACAGTCGGGAGAGACGCTGGTTAGCAACAAAGTATTTCATGTCTCGCCCTTCTGTGATGTTCGAGGGGAGTACCACTTCCGCTTTTTATTTCCCCAGGACAGTAATTCGAAGCGGAATATTGTTTGTCGAATTGAGCTGCACGAGGATGGTGCTCCATTGATCAATACTAGTATCAGCGGTCTGGCCCAACCATTGACCAAAAATGCCCTTTATCTTGCCTTTCTGCGCTACCCACTCATGAGTTTGGGTGTCATTGGCCGAATTCACTGGCAGGCATTGAAATTATGGCTAAAAGGTGTACCCTTTCACTCAAAACCTAAACCACCAGAACTTGAAGTTACTCGATGAATCGCCCCGGTCAAACACTGCTATCTCGCCTCACTTTCTCTCGCCCTGAAAAGCGCAAATCTAAACTGCAGCAAGGCAATGCGAGCACAGTGGCCCTATTGGGTCTTTTAGATCAATTGCGCAGTGGACATCTCATACTTACCCTCCCCAACAATGAAGTAAAGGAGTTTGGCAACAGCTCAGACCAACTTCATGCAGAAATTCAAGTTTTAGACTGGTCTGTATTTAAGCAAGTTTTATCTCATGGTGATATCGGTTTTGCAGAAAGCTATATCCGAGGCGAATGGAATACACCTGATCTCAAAGCGGTTCTAGAACTTGCCATTCGAAATCGTACTATCCTGGAGAAAGCAATTTATGGCAGCTGGTTTGGATCTATAGCCTATCGCCTGAGACATTGGTTCAGAGACAACTCTAAATCTGGTAGCCGTAAAAATATTCATGCGCACTATGACCTAGGCAATGCCTTTTACACGCTCTGGCTTGACCCCACGATGAGCTACTCGAGTGCATGGTTCTCTGAGGGTAATAAGCAATCTCTCATGGATGCTCAGCGTGCAAAAATCAAACGCATCTTAGACTCCATCCACGCTAAAGAGGGCGATCGAATCTTAGAAATAGGCTGCGGTTGGGGTGGCTTCATGGAGGAAGCCTTACGCAATGGCAACCAAGTCACTGGTCTGACATTGTCGACGGAACAAAAAGCGTTTGCAGACTCTAGACTTCAAAAGATTTCTACAGAAGTAAGTAATGCAAAGCAATTTGAGGTTCGCCTGCAAGACTATCGGGACTGCAAAGAGCAATTTGATGGCATCGCCTCTGTTGAAATGTTTGAAGCGGTTGGTGAAAACCATTGGACTGAATATTTTCAAACAGTTGCAAAGCGTCTGAAAGCGGGTGGCCGGGCTTGCATCCAAACCATCGTGATCGCAGATGATTTGTTTGATCGCTATCGCCAAAGTACCGACTTTATTCAGCAGTATGTTTTTCCAGGAGGCATGCTCCCCTCCCCAGCTAAATTTAAGGCGGCTGCAGCGAGTGCAGGTTTAGAGCTTGAGGCGGAGTTTGCTTTTGGTGCTGACTATGCCAAAACTCTATGTCTCTGGCGCGATAGCTTTAATCAAAAGATTGAGGAAATTTATCGACTAGGTTTCGATGAAGCATTTATTCGGCTCTGGAATTTTTACCTCATGTATTGCGCCGCTGGTTTTTCTGAAAAGAATATTGATGTAGTGCAATACACCCTCAAACATAAAGATGTTATTCACTCAAGTGATGCACTACGCCCATGAAACAAAAAGGAATAGATTCTTTTGTAAATCAACGGATTTGGGTCATTGGGGCTTCCAGTGGCATTGGCGAGGCCTGCACAAAAGCTTTTATTAAGGCGGGCGCAAAAGTTGCACTCTCTAGTCGTCGCATCGAGAGACTAGATGCACTTGCAAAATCTGCAGCCTCAGGACAGGCTTTAGTGCTTCCACTAGATGTCACCCACCAAGAGCAACTCGACACTGCTTACCAAAGCATCCTAGAAACCTGGGGTGGCTTAGATCTGCTGTTGTTTGTATCAGGTGTATACACCCCCTTACGCGCTGATAACTTTGAATTTGATATTGCACAGAAAACAATTGATGCCAATCTACTCGGCCCCATGCGGGCGGTCAGTATTGTCATGCCGAATATGCTCAAAGCGCATGCTGGACATATTGCCATCGTTGGTAGCGTAGCGGGATATAGCGGATTACCTAAAGCTTTAGCTTACGGACCGAGCAAAGCGGGGATTATTAATTTCTGTGAAACCCTGTATTACGACTTACTGCCGCAGGGCGTGAGCGTCCACATGATCTCACCAGGATTTGTTGCAACCGAGGCTACCGCACAGAATGATTTTGAGATGCCAGCGCTCATCACCGCCGATGAGGCCGCACAAGAAATTATCACCGGGCTTCAGGCCGGCGAATTTGATATTCACTTCCCTAAGCGGTTTTCAGGATTCTTAAAGTTTCTTAGAATCCTGCCTTACCCGCTTTACTTCTGGATTATCCGACGCTTCGTCAAAATCTAAGATCCTGAATTACTTGTATTTATCCTTGCGGATTTTTTGCTCCAAGTGATCCATTACAGCAATCGCTTTTGCCTTGGTTCCAGCGATGGATGGAGATGTCACGTAGCGACCCTGCATCACAACCGTTGGCACACCATCAATGCGATAGGCATCAGCCATCTGTCTTGCTGCACGTGCTTTTGATATCACGGCAAATGAGCGATAGGTAGCCAAGAAAGTATTGCGATCGATGCCTTGTGAAGCCACCCAATCAGCAATCTCATTTTCCGTCATGAGACGCTTATTTTCTTTATGCATGGCATACATCACTTTGTCATTCATTGCCTCACCCTTACCCATGGACTCTAAGGCATAGAACAACTGGCTGTGCGGCATGAAATCATCTCGGAAGGCAACAGGTACTTTACGAAATGTCACATCCTTTGCTTGGCGCTTAAGCCACGCATTGAGCTCTGGTTCAAAGTCATAGCAATGCGGGCAGCCATACCAAAAGAACTCGATAACCTCGACCTTCCCTTTGGTCTCAACTGGCTGAGGGGTAGGCAGAATACGATAATCAAACCCCTCTTCAATCTTAGGACTTTGCGCAGTAGCAAAGCCTGAAAATGAGAACATCAAACCAAGAATAGTGGCAGATAAAAGGGCTCTTTTAGATTTAGATAATGTAATCATGATTTGCTAGATTTAATGACACTCGGTTTAATGCCCATGCTATTTAACTTATCACGCACAGGGTTACTTTCTTCAACACTGTTGTATGGGCCAACACGCACACGCCAAAGCGTATTGCCCTCACTACTAATCTCACTTAATTGCGACTGAATACCCTGAATCGCTAAACTCGCTTTTTGTGCATCTGCATCGGCGCGCTTATTAAAGGCACCCACTTGCAGGAAATAAATGGCATCTGATTTTGCAGCAGGAGCTACATCTACAGGCTTCTTACCATTAGCTAAATCCGCAATTGGATCTGGTGCACTAGCGGCAGGTGCTGGAGACTTACCTTGCAAAGGCTTATTCAGATCTAAAGCCTCTACTGGGGCAGCAACCTCACCTTCGGCAGGGGCTGGTCCTGGTTTAATAGTTAAGGGAAGATTGGGGGCTCTAACTCCAGGGCGTTCTTGCGGTGTATTTTTAGAAAGGTAAAAAGCAATTACAAAAGCTACGCCAAGGCCAACTCCAAGCCCCAAGATGAATCCAAGAATAGTGCCGCCATACTCTGGACTCGAAGACTGTGTCTTTGGAGTAAAGCTGGTGTGTTGGTTATGTGTTTTCATCGTGTCCCCATCCCTCTTATTACCTCTTAAACGCCAGCAGGTATACAGCTTACATCTTAGCGGGTGCTGATACACCCAATACCTTTAATCCATTTTCAAGCACTTGGCGCGTCGCTAAGAGCAATGCAAGGCGTGCTAACTTCAATGCTGGATCATCCACCAAAACGCGATCTGCGTTGTAGAAAGTATGGAAGTCGCCCGCTAAATCACGTAAATAGAAGGCTAATGCATGCGGCGCCAAGTCTGCAGCTGCATCTGTCAGCATTTCTGGATATTCAGCCAAACGACGCAATAGATGGTCTGAGGCCTTGCTCTGCAATAAAGAAAGGTCTGCGCCTTTTAGGTCAGAGACTTGTCCACCCCATTGGGTCAGAATTGAACAAATACGCGCATGGGCATATTGAACATAGAACACGGGATTCTCATCATTCTGCTGTAATGCCAAATCAATATCAAAGACGAACTCCGTATCAGCCTTGCGAGAAATGAGGAAGAAGCGTACCGCATCTCTTCCACGCTGTAGTGCCAGCTCACGCTCATCAGCAGTCATCTCTGGTGTAACGCCACCGGACCACTCAACCAAGTCACGTACAGTCACATAAGAGCCAGCACGTTTAGAAATTTTGACCTCTTCGCCATGGCGCATCACTGTCACCATCTTGTGTAATACGTAGTCGGGGTAGGTTTTTGGAATATCCCAACCACGCTTCTGTGCCACACCCTGCAAGCCAGAGCGAACTCGGGCGATAGTGCCGTGATGATCGCTTCCTTGGACATTGATTACTTTTTCAAAGCCACGATTCCATTTGCTGGTGTGATAGGCAACATCAGGTACGAAGTAGGTAAAGCTGCCATCAGACTTACGCATAACGCGATCTTTATCATCGCCATCATCTGTTGTCTTGAGCCAAAGCGCACCCTCAGACTCATAGGTCTTCCCAATGCTCTGTAGCTCTTCAACAATTTTTGTAACGCTACCATCGGTATATAAGGAAGACTCTAAGTAATAGCAATCAAACTTCACGCCAAATGTTTTTAAGTCAATATCTTGTTCATTACGTAAATATGCGACAGCAAATTGCCGAATCGCTTCAAGATCATCTTTGTATTCAGGTGCAGCCTTAAAGGCAATCGCAATCTCTGCAATGTATTCACCGTTATAAGCATTCTCCGGCCAAGCAGTATCACCTGGTTTAAGTCCATTTAATCGAGCTTGCACTGAAAGCGCCAAGTTCGCGATTTGGACTCCCGCATCGTTGTAATAGAACTCGCGGTGCACTTTGATGCCTTGCGTTGCCAATAGATTTGCTAGGGCATCGCCTAGCGCAGCCTGACGACCATGGCCCACATGCAACGGGCCAGTAGGATTAGCAGACACAAACTCAATCATGGCGCTGGAGACTGGGGCTGCCTCTGAGGCTAGCCGACCAAACTGAGATCCTGCTGTGAGGACTTCTTCCACCACAGCAGTTTTAGCAGTATTGCTCAGGCGAAAATTAATGAATCCAGGCCCTGCAATTTCGCAGGAAGCGATGAGCTCACTATAGCCAGGCTGCTGTTCTAAGCGCTCAACCAGCGCTTGTGCTAATTCTCGAGGGTTCAGCTTCCAAGCCTTGGAAAGCTGAAGTGCAATATTGCAAGCGACATCACCATGGTCTACCGCCTTGGGGCGCTCCAAGCGAGGCGCGGGAGCATCTCCTAAACCACGGTCCTGGGCGAGACCCTGAAGAGCCGCACTCAACATTTCAATTAAACGATTTTTATTAGTTAACAACATAGGTAAGTGAGTTTATCAGGTGGTAAGCTATAGAAATGATCTATCAATTTCGCTCCAAAGCGGGTCCTGACGTCATCATGCTGGCTGATCTTACCCAGAGAATCTTTGCAATTTTGGGTCGCCCTTTAGAGCCCAGGGGAATTTTGACGGTAGAGCAACTACCAGCCCTCATCATCGCCCTAGAAACCGCTATTTTAAAAGACTTAGAAGAGCGGGCTAACAGTAATGAAGCGGATAAAGAGCATGCTGAAAAGCCCAAACTTGCCGATAGGCTGGGGCAGCGTGCCTACCCTTTCCTAGAGCTGATGAAACAGGCAAAAGCCAAAGATGAGCCAGTGATGTGGGGCGTTTAAAGCACCACACCAAGAAAGCTTTTAGTCTATCGAGCTTGCCAACTGGCGACGAATGTCCTCAACGGACTCGTTGCGGCGCTTAGCAAGATCTTCAACCTGGTCTGCTGACAACTTACCCACATTGAAATAACGTGCTTCTGGATGCGCTAGATAAAAACCGCTCACACTGGAAGCTGGGTTCATGGCCATCGATTCGGTCAAGGTCATGCCAATATCTTCTGAACCAATGACACGCAGTAAATCTTTTTTCACTTCATGCGCAGGGCAAGCTGGATATCCTGGTGCTGGACGAATGCCACGATACTCTTCATTAATCATTTGATCGTTTGTCAAAATCTCATCCGTCGCATAAGCCCAAAGATCAGTACGAACACGGTGATGCATCAACTCCGCAAATGCTTCTGCCAGGCGATCGGCTAAAGATTGCAGCATGATTGCACTGTAGTCATCATGCTTGGCATGAAACTCAGCTACTTTTTTCTCAACCCCATGGCCTGTCGTTACAGCAAAGCAACCTAGATAGTCGGCTACATGTGAATCTTTAGGCGCTACATAGTCAGCTAAGCAACGATTAGGTCTACGAACACCATCAACTACCGGACGCTCGGCCTGCTGACGTAAGTTATGCCAAACAAATAATGGATGCTCGCGAGATTCATCGCTGTACAAGACGATGTCGTCACCTATTGCATTTGCTGGATAGAAGGCTACTACAGCATCAGCCTGCAACCACTGACCTTTGATCAATTTATCTAATAGCGCCTGACCATCTTCAAATACTTTACGAGCCTCTACGCCAACAATTTCATCATCTAAGATTGCTGGGAATTTACCAGCCAAATCCCAAGTCTGGAAGAACGGTGTCCAGTCAATGTATTTAGCAATGTCACTTAAAGCAAAATTCTTGAAAACACGACGCCCAATAAACTTGGGCTTCTCAGGCACATAACTTGACCAGTCAATTAGCTCGCGATTCTTACGTGCAGCTTCTAGAGAAATGGTTGGAGATGCTTTTTTATTGGCATGCTGCTCACGAATACGCACGTAATCATCGCGCAGATCCTGAATAAATTTCTTGGCGCTTTCATCTGATAGTAGGCTTGATGCCACCGATACAGAGCGAGAAGCATCAGGCACATAAACTACTGGGCCATCATAATGCGGTGCAATCTTAACTGCAGTATGCACACGGGATGTTGTCGCACCACCGATCATGAGCGGGATTTGACGCTCACGGAAATAATCGTCACGCTGCATCTCTTGCGCAACATAGGTCATCTCTTCTAAAGATGGTGTGATCAAACCAGACAAGCCAACAATATCTGCTTTTTCTTCCTTGGCACGCTTCAGAATTTCCGCACAAGGCACCATCACACCCATATTGGCAACTTCAAAGTTATTACATTGCAGGACTACCGTCACAATATTTTTACCAATATCGTGCACGTCACCTTTAACGGTGGCCATCACAATCTTGCCCTTAGCTTTTGCTTCGCCACCAGAGGCAATGTGTTGGCGCTTCTCTTCCTCAATATAAGGAATTAAGATTGCCACTGCCTGCTTCATCACACGTGCACTCTTAACTACTTGAGGCAGAAACATCTTGCCAGCGCCAAATAAATCACCAACGACATTCATGCCATCCATCAGAGGGCCTTCAATAACCTCAATCGGACGACCGCCTGCACCCATGATTTGAGCACGCAGCTCTTCAGTATCACCTTCAATAAAAGTCGTGATTCCATGTACTAAAGCATGGGTTAAACGCTCGCGCACAGGGGCCTCGCGCCACACCAAGTTTTCCACTTGCTTTGCGCCACCGCCCTTAAATTGGTCAGCAATATCGAGTAAGCGCTCAGTTGGAGTCTTACCGTCTTTTTCTTTAAAGCGGTTCAGGACCACATCCTCAACCCGCTCACGTAATTCAGGATCTAGGTCTGCGTAGACACCGAGCTGTCCCGCGTTAACAATACCCATATCCATACCCGCTTGAATGGCGTGATACAGGAACACGGTATGAATGGCTTCACGCACGCGATCGTTTCCGCGGAATGAAAAGCTGACATTCGAAACACCACCACTGACTTTCGCGCCCGGCAGATTTTCTTTAATCCAACGAGTAGCGTTAATAAAGTCTACTGCATAGTTATCGTGCTCTTCAATGCCGGTAGCAATTGCAAAGATATTAGGATCAAAAATAATGTCTTCTGCTGGAAAGCCAATCTCATTAACGAGAATTTGATAGCAACGCTGACAAATTTCAGTCTTACGCTTGAACGTGTCTGCTTGACCCACCTCATCAAATGCCATCACTACAGAAGCTGCACCGTAACGACGAATCAAACGTGCTTGTTTTCTAAAAGGCTCTTCACCCTCTTTGAGTGAAATCGAGTTCACAATCGGCTTGCCCTGAATACACTTCAGACCTGCCTCGATCACACTCCATTTGGAGGAGTCAATCATGATCGGTACACGAGCAATGTCTGGCTCTGAGGCAATCAAATTCAAGAAGC
>JBEGUE010000120.1:0-9366 GCA_041179045.1 Pseudomonadota bacterium | reverse complement strand
CGGCTTACGTTTATTTTTGACGCTGATCTTTGGCTTATCTGGCGCGGTTGGCATTGCCATTGCTTCATTCGCAATTTGTTTTTTTGGACAATTCCCACTCGACCTTACCACCTATATTGGTATCGGCTTGATATCTGGCTTCGCACCCTATCTGGCGAGACTCTTTGTTGTGAGCAATATCAATATCTCACCCGACTTAAGTAACTTGAGCTTGCAGAAGTTGGCAATTTGTATTTTGATTTACGCTGCCCTAAGTTCAGGCTTACACCAATGGTGGTTCGCAGTTCGAGGCCTTGCTGAGGCTGGTACTCTCAATCATTTTTTAGTCATGGTGATTGGCGACGTGCTCGGGGCGGTAATACTGATTGGGCTTGTTAAATATGGCTTAGATCTAATGAGATCCTCTAAATCCATTTAATTAAATAGCTGACTTAAGGCAGCCCCTGGATCATCTGCCCTCATAAATGCTTCACCCACTAAAAATGCATTGATCTGATGATCGCGCATCAGCTGCACATCTGCACGACTCATAATTCCAGACTCGGTAACTAAAGTTTTTCCAGTAGGGACCATTGATAGCAGCGAGAGTGTAGTTTGAAGAGTTACTTCAAAAGTCTTTAGGTTACGGTTATTGATTCCAAGTAGTGGCGTTTTTAATTCAAGGGCTTGTTCTAATTCAGGAGCGTTATGAACCTCAACCAGGACATCGAGGCCGAGTTCATGAGCACAAGCCTCAAGTTCTTTCATTTGATTGAGCTCTAAGCAGGCCACGATGAGCAAAATAGCATCGGCACCGATTGCCCTTGCTTCATAGATTTGATAAGGATCGATCGTAAAGTCTTTGCGCAAGACTGGAATATTGCATGCAGCTCTTGCGGCCTGAAGGTAAGCATTAGCCCCCTGAAAATAATCTCTATCTGTGAGCACAGATAAACAGGCCGCCCCATTTTTTTCATAAGATTGAGCAATCTCCGCCGGCTGGAAATTCTCTCGCAAGATTCCTTTGCTAGGGCTGGCTTTCTTAATCTCGGTAATGACGCCGGCTTTACCTGCTGCAATCTTTCGCTCGATAGATTGAATAAAGCCTCGTGGTTTTAATGGCGTATCACGATTATTTTCTTCAGCTTGATCGCGTTGATTGGCTAAAGAGATTTTTTTTGAATCAGTGGCTACCTCAATCTTCTTGGTAGCAACAATTTTATCGAGGATATCGCTCATGAAGATCTTTATTAATGTTGAGTTGCAGCTACAAACTGGTCCAGTTTTTGAAGGGCGGCACCAGAGGCAATGGCTGCTTGCGCCATCTCAATACCGCTAGCAATACTTGGCGCTACATCGGCTACATACAGTACCGCACCAGCATTGAGGCAAACAATATCACTTGCTGGGCCAGATTTCTTATTAAGTACATCCAAAACAATGGCTTTGGATTCTTGGGCATCGGCCACCTTAAAACTGCTAGTAAGCGCTGTACTTAGACCAAACTCTGATGGATGAATCTCATATTCACGAACCTGGCCATCTTTTAATTCGCCAACGAGGGTTGGACCCTCGAGAGAAATCTCATCCAAGCCATCACGGCCATAAACCACTAATGCATGATCCATTCCCATCGCTTGCAATACTCGCGCCTGAATACCGACTAAGTCCGCATGGAAAACGCCCATCAGGATGCGTTTGGCATCTGCTGGGTTTGTCAGGGGTCCCAGGATATTAAAAATCGTACGCACACCCAAATCTTTACGAATCGGCACAACATTTTTCATGGCAGGGTGATGGTTTGGTGCAAACATAAAGCCTGCCCCCACATCAGAAATGCATTGTGCAACCTGCTCAGGTGAGAGTGATAACTTAACGCCTAAGGACTCCAGAATATCTGCGCTACCGGATTTGCTACTCACGCTGCGATTGCCATGCTTAGCAATTTTTGCACCAGCTGCTGCGGCGACAAACATAGCAGCTGTAGAGATATTGAAGGTGTGAGCACCATCTCCACCTGTACCGACTACATCCACTAAATTTTTTCTATCCTCTACATGTACTGGTGTTGCAAATTCACGCATGACTTGGGCGGCTGCGGCGATCTCACCAACAGTCTCCTTTTTAGTACGCAAGGCAACGAGTAGGCCAGCAACCAAAGTTGGCGGCATTTCACCACTCATGATTAGACGCATCATGGCAGTCATCTCATCATGAAAGAGTTCACGATGTTCAATGCAACGTTGTAAAGCTTGCTGTGGAGTAATGGACATAAGGATCGACTGAATGCCTGTGATTTATTTGGCTTGTAAAAAGTTCTTCAGCAGTGCATGACCATGCTCAGAGAGGATCGATTCTGGATGAAACTGCACACCTTCTACCGCCAGCTCTTTATGGCGTACACCCATAATTTCGCCATCGGAAGAAGTGGCTGTTATCTCAAGAACTGCCGGCAATGAACTTTTTTCAATCGCGAGCGAGTGATAGCGCGTCACTTTAAATGGATTGGGTAAATCTTTGAAAACACCAACACCGGTATGGTGAACATCATCCGTTTTGCCATGCATGACTTTCTGGGCGCGAATAATCTTACCGCCGAATGCTTCACCAATCGCTTGGTGTCCAAGGCAGACGCCTAAGATTGGAATCTGTCCAGCATAGCGTTGAATCGTAGCCACTGAAATCCCCGCTTCGGCTGGACTGCAAGGCCCAGGAGAAATGCAAATACGTGCAGGATTCATCTTGGCAATCTCTTCAACAGAGATTTCATCATTACGGAAGACCTTTACCTCTTCACCAAGCTCTGCAAAATACTGAACTAGGTTGTAGGTAAAAGAATCGTAGTTATCAATCATGAGGAGCATCGAGTCCTCCTTGCACTAAATCGGCTGCCATTAAAACTGCTCGAGCTTTCACTTCGGTTTCTTTCCACTCGGCAGTGGGATCAGAGTCTGCAACTACACCTGCACCTGCCTGAGAGTGCAACACGCCATCACGAATCACGCCGGTACGAATGGCAATGGCTACATCCATATCACCAGAGAAAGAGAGGTAACCAACGGCGCCACCATAAACTCCGCGTTTCACAATTTCCATCTCATCAATAATTTCCATCGCTCTAATTTTTGGAGCGCCCGACAAAGTCCCGGCTGGAAAGGTCGCGCGTAGAACATCCATATTGCTCATATTGTCTAATAGCTCACCCTCAACAGAGCTCACAATGTGCTGAACATGAGAATATTTTTCAATCGACATGGAGTCAGTGACTTTGACGGTGCCAGTCTTGGCAATGCGACCCACATCGTTACGCGCCAAGTCAATCAACATCACATGCTCTGCAATTTCTTTTGGATCGGCAAGTAATTCTGTAGCAAGGCGTTCATCTTCTTCTGGTGTCGCACCACGAGGTCGTGTGCCAGCTAGCGGACGAATCGTCACAATCTTCTGACTCTCACGCTGCTCTTGGCGTACCAAGATTTCTGGTGATGAGCCCACGACCTGCAGATCACCAAAGTCATAGAAGTACATATAAGGTGATGGATTCAAAGAGCGCAGTGCACGATAGAGGGCGAGCGGTGAGTCTGTAAATGGTTTGCTAATACGCTGGCCAATCACTACTTGCATGCAGTCGCCAGCCAAAATATATTCTTTGGTTTTGAGAACGGCATTTTCAAAATCGGCCGCCTTAAATTTGCGGACTAACTCTGTTTTAGTGCTTGGAAATGAGGCTGGCATGCTCACTGGTTTGCTTAGGCAAGCAAGCAACTCTTTTAATCGAGCTTGGCCATTTTCAAAGCTATCCGTAACGCTGGGGTCTGCATAGACAATTAAATAAATTCGACCCGCAACGTTATCAACCACTGCTAACTCTTCGGTGAGCATCAATTGAATATCGGGTACACCCAACTCATCTGGTAAATGGTGTTTTGCTAAACGCGATTCAATATAACGAACGGTGTCATAGCCAAAGTAGCCCGCAAGACCGCCGCAGAAACGTGGAAGACCGGGTTGTACAGCTACTTTAAAGCGCTTGAAATAGGCGTCTACAAAATCTAAAGGGTTGTCATGATTACTTTCAACTACCTTGTCATTGAAGAGCACTTCGGTGATTGGTGCATCAGGCGTACCCACTGTTCTCAAAACGGTTTTTGCAGGTAGACCAATAAATGAGAAGCGGCCGAAGCGCTCACCACCTAAGACAGATTCAAGTAGATAGGTATTTTTTTGTCCAAAGGCTTGAGTGAGCTTGACATATAGCGAGAGCGGTGTCTCTAAGTCTGCCAACACTTCCTTTACTAATGGAATGCGATTAAAACCCTGTTTTGCGAGGGCAAGAAATTCTTCGTGCTGCATTACGATTTTCCTGAGTTCGCTAGTTCTAGGCGCATGGCTTTAATCACATCAGCATAATTTTCTTTGCCAAAGATTGCGGAGCCTGCAACAAAAGTATCTGCGCCAGCTTTGGCTACTTCTGCAATGTTATCGACTTTAATTCCGCCATCCACTTCAAGACGAATATGGCGACCAGTTTCTTGTTGATGGCGATCTAGACGCGCTCGTACTTGAGCGATCTTATCTAGCGTGCTCGGAATAAATGACTGACCACCAAACCCAGGATTTACCGACATCAATAAAACCAGATCAAGTAACTCAAGCGTGTGATCTAAGTGATGTAGCGGTGTGGCGGGATTTAAAACTAAACCAGCCTGACAACCTTGATCGCAAATCAAATTAATTGTGCGGTTCACATGAGGGCTTGCTTCTGGATGAAAGCTAATGAGGTTTGCACCTGCTTTTGCAAAATCTGGAATCAGGCGATCTACTGGCTCCACCATCAGGTGCACATCAATCATCGCTGGCTTGCCATTTTTTGTTGCATGTGGACGAATCGCCTCACAAACCAAGGGGCCAATAGTGAGGTTGGGGACGTAGTGGTTGTCCATCACATCAAAGTGAATCCAGTCTGCACCCGCCAAGAGCACATCCTGAACTTCCTTGCCAAGGCAGGCAAAGTCGGCCGACAAAATGGAGGGGGCAATGACAAACTGGCTATTTGAGGGTGATTTCTGGCTATCCATCCCTAGATTCTAGCTTGCAGTTGGGCTTAGGATGGAGCAGAATTCCAGCATGAATCCTCATGAAATCAGCATTACGGTCAAAACCCAGTATTTGGCCGACCAGTCAGACCCCGATAATCGGCAGTTTGCCTTTGCCTATACGGTCACTATTAAAAATACCGGTACGGCCAGCATCCAGTTAATCGCTCGCCATTGGTTTATTACTGATGGGGATAATGATGTCCAGGAAGTGCGTGGTCTGGGGGTAGTAGGCCAACAACCCCTTTTGCGGGCAGGGGAGCAGTTCGAGTACACCAGCTGGGCTACTTTACCAACACCGGCGGGAACGATGCGTGGTGAGTATTTCTGCGTCACTGAAGAAGCTCAGTTTTTCCAGGCCCCAATCCCTGAATTTGCCTTGGTGATGCCCAGAACCTTGCACTAGGCTCTCAAAAACACTATTTTTTGCCCTTACCAGTCCACAGGACAATAAAAAGCAGGAGGGCTAAGGCTAGGCCACCCTCCAATGCAAACAAGATCATGGGGTATTCATCGAGTAAATTGGCAATCATGATTTCTATATCCAAATTGATAAGTCGCAAAAATACTTCGCGAGTCTTTGCCTGCAGTGTATTCGTTGTCAGCATTGCTAGCTTGTTAGCCGCCTGCTCTACGCCCTCTACTCGAGGATCTGCTTATCGGTCCAGTGGCGTCGCACCAACTAGCTATAACTCCCCAATCGCCAGCTTCCGATCCGTTTCTTGGCAAGATTTACCTGGTTGGCAAGAGGATGATCTAACCCAAGCTTGGCCAGCTTGGCTTAAGAGTTGTGATGCCTTACGTAAACGCAATAGTGAAATGAACTGGCGTCAGGTTTGCTCCCAGACCACAACGATTTCAGGTCGCGATGGACGTGCGATACGCCAATATTTTGAGGGAAACTTTCAGGTATATGAGGTGCGCAACAGCTCTACAGGCAAGGAATCTGGGCTAATCACCGGCTACTACGAGCCCGTTATGAATGGCTCCCATACCCGCACAGCCACTTACTCCGTTCCCTTGTATGGCCTGCCAAATGCCTGGAAAGGCTCAAAACCAAGCCCTGCACCAGCACGTGCTGAGCTCATGAGCTCCGGAGTGCTACGAGGTTCAGAAATTGCCTGGGTGCAAGATCCTGTAGCTGCTGCATTTATGCAAATTCAAGGCTCTGGAAAAATTCGTTTGGAAGACGGGCGCGTATTGCGTCTCGGTTATGCCGGCACCAATGATCAGCCGTTCAAGTCTTTTGCGCAGTGGTTGCTTGATCGCAAGGAGATTACGCGTGGTGAGGCAACGATGCAGGGTATTTCTGCATGGGCCAAGCGCAACCCAAGCCGAGTAGAGGAGATGCTCAATGCCAACCCTCGATTTGTATTTTTTAAAGAGTTGCCGAGTAATGTTAGCCCTGATCTCGGCCCCAATGGCGCTTTAGGGGTGCCATTAACAGCCGAACGAAGTATTGCCATTGATCTGAAGGCAATGCCTTTGGGTGCCCCAGTATTTTTAAGTACTACTAGGCCACTGAGTAG
The DNA here is from genome assembly GCA_041179045.1 of Pseudomonadota bacterium. Classification (GTDB taxonomy): domain Bacteria; phylum Pseudomonadota; class Gammaproteobacteria; order Burkholderiales; family Burkholderiaceae; genus Polynucleobacter. The sequence goes on along the minus strand of JBEGUE010000120.1, from coordinate 2,762 downwards.
CCAAGTCTTGCAAAAATTGGTGATGGCCCAAGACACAGGTAAAGCTATTGTGGGTGGAGTGCGAGCAGACTACTATTGGGGATCAGGAGATTCTGCAGGCGAGTTAGCGGGACGCATGAAGCAAGATGGCAAGATGTGGCTCTTGTTGCCACGCTGAACAAATTATTTTTGAAAGAGATCCATGACCTACAACACCATATTGACTGAAGTGGATGGCAAAGTTGCCATCATTACTCTCAATCGCCCTCAAGTATTAAATGCCCTCAATGATGAGTTAATGGATGAGTTAGGTAAGGCGCTGTTGGGTTTTGATGTTGACGATAATATTGGCTGCATCATTGTTACCGGTAGTGAAAAAGCATTTGCTGCTGGAGCAGACATTGCAACAATGGCCAAGTATGGTTTTGCCGATGTCTATCGAGGCGACTTTATCTCGCGTAACTGGGAAGAAATAAAAAAAGTACGTAAGCCAGTGATTGCGGCAGTATCTGGTTATGCCCTTGGTGGTGGATGTGAGTTGGCGATGATGTGCGATACCATCATGGCTGCTGACAACGCTAAGTTTGCGCAACCGGAAGTGAAGTTAGGAATTATTCCTGGAGCTGGTGGCACGCAGCGTTTACCGCGCGCAGTTTCAAAAGCAAAAGCCATGGATTTGGCTTTAACAGGTCGCATGATGGATGCAGCTGAAGCCGAGCGCTCCGGACTTGTTGCGCGCATTTTCCCCCAAGCAGATTTATTAAAAGAAGTGAAAGCGATTGCTAAGACAATTGCGGATATGCCACTGCTGACTGCGATGATGGTGAAAGAAGCAATCAATACTGCTTTCGAAACTACACTCTCAGAAGGCATTCATTTTGAGCGTCGTCTGTTCCATTCTTGCTTTGCAACTCATGATCAAAAAGAAGGTATGGCAGCTTTTATAGAAAAGCGCCCAGCTCAATTTACAAACTCGTAAAAATTGACTGCTTAAGCTGAATTATTTTTCTAAGTAGCGTTGAGCGAGCTTGACCCAGTAGCTAACGCCTACTGGGATCAGTGCGTCATTAAAGTCATAAGAAGGATTATGAAGATGGCATGGGCCCATGCCATGGCCTACCGAGCGGTGATCGCCATCACCATTGCCTAGAAACACATAGCAACCAGGTTTTTCCAGCAGCATGAATGCAAAGTCTTCTGCGCCCATGGTTGGGTCTATAGAGGTGTTGACGTTTTGTGCTCCGACCAGCTCACTCATGACCTCGCTAGCAAAATTGACTTCCTTGTCATGATTAATGAGTGGAGGATAGTTGCGAGTAAAGCTGACTTCTGCTTGACAGTCAAATGCGCTGGATACGTTATGTGAGATTTCTCGTAAGCGCTGCTCGATTAAGTCTAAAACTTCTATCGTGAATGTACGAACAGTTCCACCAATAAAAGCGCTATCCGGAATAACGTTGCTTGTCTCGCCTGCATGGAACTGCGTTACCGATAACACCGCTGCATCTACTGGGCGCTTATTACGCGTAATGATGCTTTGCAGAGCCTGGACAACTTGAGCGCCCGTAAGTACAGGGTCAGCACTATTGTGTGGCAAGGCGGCATGTCCACCCTTGCCTCGAATAGTGATTTCAAAAGTATTGCTGGAAGCCATCATCGGGCCAGATGTCACGCCAAAATGACCCTCAGCTAGTCCTGGCCAGTTATGCAGACCAAAGACAGCATCACAAGGAAATTGTTTAAAGAGTCCATCATTAATCATTTCTTGCGCGCCAGCACCACCTTCTTCTGCTGGCTGAAAAATGAAAATGACTGAACCGGTAAAGTCTCGATGATTAGATAAGTATTGAGCGGCACCCAGGAGCATGGCAGTGTGACCATCATGGCCACAGGCATGCATCTTGCCGGGATTCTTTGAAGCATGTTCAAAGTGATTGTGTTCTTGTAATGGCAGCGCATCCATGTCGGCACGTAATCCAACCATCTTGCCTGGACCTAAATCTCCATCTAGCCTTCCGACAACTCCAGTTTTTCCAAGGCCGCGATAAACGGTGATTCCCCAGCTTGAAAGCGCTTCGGCTACCAGATCAGACGTACGATTTTCCTCAAAACGCAATTCTGGATGCGCATGAATGTTGCGTCGGATCTCTTGAATAGCTGATGCGGAGTCTATGATTTCTGGAAGTAATCGCATAACTTCATCTTATCTGAATTTACTTGGGTAGTTTTATATGTTCAGCAGCAAACTCTAAGGCCTCAATAGAATAGGGGGCATTCTCTAATTTCTGAAGCTGCTCAGGCAGGGTCGGAACAAGACCTAAAAACGGCGCAAATATTCGATCCTTCAAAGTTTGAATATTTTCAGCTAACAGAGGCATTTCCTCTAAAAGCATATTGGCTACCCAGCCCGCTATTGTTAATTGTCGCGACACAATGGCTTCACAAGTGAGCAGGGCGTGATTAATGCAACCCAAACGCATGCCTACGACAAGGATGACTGGCAAATCCATCGCCTGTGCTACATCGCCCAAATCTTCCTGCTCGTTTAGCGGGACTAAAAACCCACCTGCACCTTCAACCACTACAGAATCAAATGCTGATGTCAATGCATTGAATTCATCTAAGATCAGGGTGGCATCTAAATGCATATTATTTTTCTGGGCAACGAGATGGGGTGCTGCCGCCACATCTAGAACAAATGGACAAAGACTTTGCTCGCGAGAATGTAATCCTGAAGCTATACGCAATGTCTCTAAGTCTTCATTGAGTGTTTGGCCGCTAGC
>JBEGUE010000119.1:0-12926 GCA_041179045.1 Pseudomonadota bacterium | reverse complement strand
GGGTAGGCACTGGTTTGATGCCCTCGAATTCCAAAGCAGCGAAGCGTGACGATGTGAACTATGTTGGTTCATCTGCTGGTGCAATGATGCAAACACCTTCAGATGCAAGTGCTGATGAAGTGAATGTGGGCGACTTAGAAACTGCACGTCTCTACGGCGAGCGTATTGCAAAGATTGCTGGCGAAATCAAAGTTAAGTAAATATTTTTATCCGAAAGAAATCGGGGAAATGATGAAAAAACTCATTGGCATACAAGGCAATGATCGAGGTCACTGGGTTGGCGATGGCTTCCCTGTTCGCACCTTGTTCTTCTATCAAGATCTGGGTAAGCAGATGAGCCCATTCTTGATGCTGGACTATGCAGGTCCAGCACAGTTCCCCTCAACAACTGAGCGTAAGGGTGTGGGCTCACACCCTCATCGTGGTTTTGAAACGGTCACCATTGTTTATGAAGGTGAAGTAGCGCATAAAGATTCCACGGGTCAGGGTGGCACTATTGGTCCTGGCGATGTGCAATGGATGACTGCCGGTTCTGGCATCTTGCATGAAGAGTTTCATTCTGAAAACTTTGCCAAACAAGGTGGAACTTTGGAGATGGTGCAGTTATGGGTCAATCTGCCAGCAAAACTCAAAATGACTGAGCCAGGCTATCAGGCTATTTTGGACAAACAGATTCCTGCGATTGATTTGAGGAATGGAGCAGGGCAAGCGCGCATCATTTCTGGAGAATTTGATGGCCATAGAGGGCCAGCCAATACTTTTACTCCCCTCAATGTGATTGACCTCAAACTGAAGAAGGGCTCAACAAGTATTCCTGTGCCGGAGGGCTGGAATACTTCCCTAGTCGTGCTCAAGGGTGCGATTGAAGCGGGTGATAGTACTGTGGCTAAGGACGCTCAGATGCTGATGTTTAGTACTCAGGGCCAAGATATTCAAGTCAATGTGTTGGAAGACTCTATTGCCTTGCTGTTGAGTGGTGAGCCGATTAATGAGCCTATTGTTGGGTATGGTCCATTTGTCATGAATACCAAAGAAGAGATTGCTCAGGCGATGCAGGACTTCAATAGCGGAAGCTTTGGAAGAATTGCCCATTAAAAATTTATGGCCTCAAAATTCCATGTGATTTCTTTGCATTACTGAATAAAAAATAATCAATTAAATCAATACGTTACAAAAAATCACTGGTAGAAGTGTGTTCTAATAGCGGGTGAAGAAAAGGATATTTGTCACAGTTCATGCTCGGCTCAAAAGATTTCTCTAGTTTGCGTTGGCTTCCGCTGATTTTTGCGGGATTGCTTTCTGCATGCGCGGTAGGCCCAGACTTCAAACAGCCTGACGCTCCGAATGCATCTAGGTATACAGAAAACACGCTTTCACAGAAGTTAGCTACTGCACCTGGAGTGCCCGGTGGAACCGATCAGGAGTTTGTTGAAGGTGCTGATATTGAAGCTCAGTGGTGGGAATTATTTAAGTCCCCCGAGTTAGATGTTCTTATCAAGAGGGCTTTACAGCAAAATCCGAACTTAGGCGCTGCTGATGCTGCACTACGTGCAAGCCAAGAAAATGTCAGCGCACAAATTGGTGGCCAGTATTTTCCAGCGATTGGTTTGAATGGCGGTGTCGCTCGGCAGTTACAGCCTGCCGGTATTTATGGCTTACCTTATGGCTCTGACACCTATAACCTCTATAACGCTTCTGTAAACGTTACTTATAAGCTCGATGTGTTTGGTGGCGCACGCCGTGCAGTTGAAGGCGCGAGGGCGCAAGCAGAGATTGCGCAGTTTCAGTTGGAGGGCGCATACCTTTCATTAACGGCCAATATTGTGACTGGCGCTGTTCGTGAAGCGGCTTTGCGTGCACAGATGCAAGCTACGGAAGAAATTCTGAAAGCGCAAACGAATCTAGCCGAGGTAACAGAAAAGCAATTGGCAATTGGTACAGTCTCTCGAGTGGATGTGACATCGCAAAGAACCTTAGTCTCTAACTCGCAAGTCGATTTATTTACTTATGAGCGCAATCTTTCTTTTGCACGCAACCAGTTGGCAGTGTTGGTTGGTGAGTTGCCTAGCAATGCCAATATCACCAAGTTTGATTTGAAGTCTTTGCGTTTGCCAGAAAAGCTGCCACTCTCGATACCATCGAGTTTGGTGCGTCAGCGCCCAGATGTGCGCGCAGCAGAGGCGCAGCTTAAAGCCACCAATGCTTTGGTAGGTGTTGCTACCGCCAACTTACTGCCGCAATTAAATATTACTGGCGCTATTGGCTCTGCAGCATTAACAAGCACAGCATTGTTTGGGCCAAATGCCACTCTATGGTCGATTGCTGGTGGCATCTTTCAACCGCTCTTTCAGGGTGGACAGTTATTGGCACAACGCCGTGGTGCAATGGCCAATTACGAACAAGCAGTTTTTCAATATCAAGCTACTGTGCTCAAGGCTTTTCAAGAAGTCGCCGACTCCTTACGCGCTCTAGAGACTGGCGCTCAAGCATTGAAGTCTGCATCAGACGCTGAACGCTACGCTTATGAAACTTTAGATTTGGTACAACAGCAATACAAGCTAGGTACTGCCAGCTACTTGGCTGTGCTTTATTACCAAAATCAATATCAAATTGCTAAAGTCAAATCGGTTTCTGCACAAGCGACCCGATTCTCTGATACGGCAGCATTATTTGCAGCATTGGGCGGTGGCTGGTGGAATCGTACCGGCCCAGCCTTTCAACCAAAAGCCATAGCGAACAAAGATCAAAATGAAACTTCTGGAAACAATTAAAACCAAAGTAACTGCTACTGCACTAGCTTTGTGGGCGTGGATGCTTTCTAAGGCGGTGGAGTGGAGACTTCGCGAGAAACTCATTGCGCTTTGGGAAAAGGTAAAAGGTTTTTGGGCGCGCTTACGTGAACGGTTCATGCGTAGCAAGGTCAATGCAAAACTGCAGTCTATGACCCCTTTGGGTCGACGCATGACGATTATGTTGTGCGGCGTATTTTTACTGTTGGGCTTGATATTCGGATTTAACCAGCTTAAGACCGCCATGATTAAGTATTTCATTGCGGGTATGGGCTTACCACCAGCAACGGTTTCGACGATGGTGGTGGAAACGTCAGCATGGCAACCTAAGTTGTCTAGTGTTGGTAATGTGCGCGCATTTAGAGGTGTAGAGCTCAGCACTGAAATTGGTGGCTTGGTACAAAACGTAGCCATTAAATCTGGCATGGATGTGAAAGAAGGCGAGTTACTCATTAAATTGAATGATGCTTCTGATGTTGCCCAGCTTAATTCCTTAAAAGCGTTGGCAGATTTAGCCAAGGTAATTAATGAGCGAGATAGGCAGCAGTTAGAAATTCAGGCAATTAGTAAGAACGTGTTTGACACTAGTAAAGCAGATGCCAAGTCTAAGGAGGCTCAGGTAGAGCAGCAAACTGCTTTAGTGGCTAAGAAGAACCTAAGGGCTCCCTTTAGTGGGCGTGTTGGAATCGTGATGATCAACCCTGGTCAGTTCGTTAACCCAGGCGATAAGTTACTCACTCTCCAAACCTTAGACCCAATTTTTGTAGATTTCAATCTCCCACAAAGCAATGCTGAGCAAATTCAAGTTGGGCAAGAAATCGTGGTGACAACTGATGCATTTAAGGGTTCAAGCTTTACTGGCAAAATTACTGCCGTGAGTCCAAAAGTGGATACCAATACGCGCAATATTCAGATTGAAGCCCAACTAGCAAACCCGGATAAAAAGATTTTGCCCGGGATGTTTGCTAACGTGAATATTAAGTTGGGTGATGAGGTGAAGATGCTCACCTTGCCGCAAACTGCCGTGACTTATAACCCATATGGCTCAACAGTCTTTATTGCTAAGCCAACTGGCAAAAAGGATAAGCAAGGTAAGCCTGCACTTGAAGCGCAACAAGTATTCGTGACGACTGGCCTTACTCGTGGCGATCAAGTGGCGATTCTTAAAGGGGTTGAAGAAGGCGCTACGGTTGTTACTAGCGGACAACTCAAGTTGAAGAATGGAACACCACTCATTGTGAATAACAAGGTGTTGCCAGCGAATTCACCCAACCCACAGCCACAGGAATAAGTCCTTGATGAATTGGACTGACATATTTATTCGTAGACCAGTGCTCTCGCTGGTGGTGAGTGCGCTCGTCCTCGTGTTTGGTTTGAAAGCGGTGGGATCTTTACCGGTCAATCAATATCCGCAAACTCAAAATGCGATCGTTACGATTACAACTGCTTACTATGGCGCTGACCCAGAGACGATTGCAGGATTTATTACGCAGCCATTAGAGACGGCGATTGCTCAGTCTCAAGGCATCGACTATTTATCCTCGATGAGTGTGAGTGGCCTATCGACAATTACGGCCACCCTCAAGCTGAACTACGATTCCAATGCGGCATTGACGCAGATCCAGACCCAAATTAGCTCAGTCAAGAATCAACTACCACCGCAAGCCCAGCAGCCTGTATTAACTGTACAAATTGGTCAATCGACTGCGGCCATGTACATGGGTTTTTATAGTGACGATATTCCAAACAATGCGATTACTGATTATCTGTTGCGGGTGGTCAAGCCAAAGCTGGATTCTATTGACGGCGTCCAGAATGCAGAAATTACCGGAGGCAGAAAGTTTGCACTTCGTGCATGGCTCGATCGTGAGAAGATGGCTGGGCTGGGTGTGGGCGCGGATGATGTCTATAGCGCCATGGCAGCTAATAACTACTTATCAGCAGTGGGTAGCACTAAAGGCGATATGGTTGCAGTGGACTTGGTGGCGGGCACCGACCTGCACACCCTTGATGAGTTCCGTAAGCTAGTCATCAAAAAAGACGGCATCAACATTGTGTATTTGGATCAAGTGGCTAGCGTCACTATGGGCTCCGAAGATTACAACACCAACGTCGCATTTAGCGGTAAGAGGTCGGTGTTTATTGCGATCAAAGTGGCCCCACAAGCGAACTTACTCGATGTAGCTGAACGGGTTCGTGCCGCAGTGCCAGATATTCAGAAGCAGTTACCAACTGGTATGTCTGGAAAGGTGGTGTACGACTCTACTAAGTTCATTACCACCTCGATTGATGAAGTAGTGGCTACCTTATTAGAAGCGTTATTAATTGTGACAGTGGTGATCTATCTCTTCTTAGGTAGCGCACGGGCAGTTGCAGTACCGGTGATTGCGATGCCACTCTCTTTGATTGGCACATTCTTCTTAATGCAGGTTTTAGGTTACTCCATTAATTTACTGACGCTGTTAGCTCTGGTGCTTGCAATTGGTTTAGTGGTGGACGATGCCATTATTGTGGTGGAGAACGTAGACCGCCATATGAAGGAGGGCAAGTCTCCATTAGAGGCCTCCTTAATTGCTGCGCGTGAGTTAGGCGGCCCTATTTTGGCTATGACCATTGTGCTGATCGCAGTGTATATTCCGATTGGATTTCAGGGCGGTTTGACTGGAGCACTCTTTACCGAGTTTGCCTTTACCTTAGCGAGTGCGGTGGCAGTATCTGGATTGATTGCTTTGACGCTTTCTCCGATGATGTGTTCACGTATCTTTACAGAAGAACAAGAGGCCTCACCATTTGTTCAAAAGATTGACCGTATTTTTGAAAAAGTCCATCACAGTTATCAAACCACTCTGCGTGAGCTCTTGAGTACTTGGCAGGTCATTATTGTGATGGGTGCAATTTTATTAGGTGGGGTGGCTTATCTTTACTCCACTGCACGTTCAGAATTAGCGCCAACAGAAGACCAGGGCATTGTGTTGATGCAGGCCTCTGGCCCTCCTAACAGTACAGTTAACCAGATGCAGACTTACGCTGATCAGATTTATCAAATTTCAGCGGCAGAGCCTGAATATGAGCAGATGTTTCAGATTACTAGTCCAACGAGCAGCTTTGGCGGTGTCTTGCTGAAGGATTGGGATCAGCGCAGTCGTAACGCTACCAAGTTCCAAGAAGATATGCAGAGTAAGTGGAATTCGATCGCCGGTGCTCGTGTAGCAGCTTTCCAATTCCCAGCTTTGCCTGGCGCACAGGGCTTACCTGTGCAAGTGGTGATTAATACTACTGAGTCCTATGAACTATTAAATGAAGTATCCCAAGCAGTTCTAGATAAGGCACGTCGTAGCGGTAACTTTTTTTTCGTAGACTCTGATTTGAAGATTGATAAACCACAAGATGTTTTAGAAATTGATCGTGAAAAAGTAGCTGCACTAGGTATGACCCAGCAGCAAGTAGGTAGTGCCTTATCTGCTGCTTTGGGCGGCGGCTACGTTAATTACTTCTCGGTTGCGGGACGCTCTTATCGCGTCATACCGCAGGTGAAGCAAGTGGATCGCTTAAATCCGGATCAAATCCTCGACTACTATATACGTACCCCTAGTGGACAGATGATTCAGGCGCGCACCATTGCTACGATTAAGCAAAGAGTAGTGCCTCAATCAATTAACCACTTTCAGCAACTCAACTCAGCGACGATATTTGGTGTGAGTACGCCATTTATTTCTCAAGCAGATTTACTGGAGTTTATGCGTCAAACTTTGAAAGAAGTTGCGCCAAATGGTTACACCATGGATTACGCTGGCCCGTCTCGTCAGTTCATGGCAGAGTCGGGCGGTTTCTTGGTGACCATGTTCTTTGCGATCTTAATTGTGTTCTTGGTCTTGGCCGCTCAGTTTGAAAGCTTCCGCGACCCAATCGTCATTTTGGTTTCAGTACCACTTGCTTTGTTCGGAGCGCTGATCTTTATTAATTTGGGATTCACAACTTTAAATGTGTACACCCAGGTTGGACTGGTTACGCTGATGGGGCTGATTAGTAAGCATGGTATTTTAATTGTGGAATTTGCCAATGAGTTACAAGAGGCTGGTCGCAGCAAGTTGGACGCTATCGTAGAGGCGAGTAGTGTGCGTTTGCGCCCGATTTTGATGACGACTGCCGCGATGGTATTGGGCGTAGTGCCTCTCGTCATTGCTTCTGGTGCGGGCGCTGCTGGTCGTCAATCGATGGGTATCGTGATCTTTACTGGTCTATCCATTGGTACGCTATTTACACTCTTTGTAGTGCCGGCGATGTATTTATTTATTGGCGCAGATCACCACCAGAAGAAATTCAAGCAGCAGTAATATATTCTTCAAGTTAGCAAAGAAAAAGGGTGAACTAAGTTCACCCTTTTTTTAACTGAGCTATTGCCTTACTTCACAATATTCAGTTCTTTTTCAGACACCACGCTGTACTTAGTTTCTGCTTCTATGCGCTGCATCCATGAATCAATGTTGTGTAAGGAAGGGCGAGGGCCAGTTTGCTCCGGGAAGGTTTGATTCAATAGAATCCAACGACTTACGCAAAGTGCTAAGGGAATATCCCCAATGCTGAACGCATTTCCAGAGCAATAGTGCTGGCTTGCTAGTTGCTGATCCAGTAAGGCGAATAGTGAATTGCTATCTTGGTAGGCTTTACGGATTGCTTCGTTGTTCCGCTCGTTTTCAGGTGTGCGAGTGAGCCCCAAAAAGGCGGTACGTAAGGCTGGCCACATAGTTCCAAGTTGCCAGTCCATCCACTTCTCAGACTGATATTGAGAGGCAATATCACTACTTAGGCGCTTCGATTGATCATACTGACGAACAAGGTATCGCAAAATCGTATTGGATTCCCACAGAACAAGATTGCCGTCTTCTAAGGTTGGTACTAGGCCATTGGGATTGAGCGCTAGAAATTCAGGCGTACGATTTTTTCCAAAATGAAGGCCGGCATCAATGCGCTCAAAATCCTTGCCTTCCTCTAGCCCTAACTCTGCCAAGCACCACAAGACCTTCTGGACATTGATGGAAGTTTTTCTGCCCCATAAACGCATCATGAGAACTCCTGTTTAGTTGTATTTAAAGGGGTGTATCTAGCCCCATAAATTTGCTGTGTGCAAATATGAGGGGGTGACTTTCCGGGGTGTGTTTTAGGTTGATCACTTTGGCAACAATAATGTTGTGATCGCCACCAGTATGAACAGAAACAGTTTCACATTCAAAGTAAGCACAGCACCCTTCAATTTGGGTAAGCCCACTTGCTGCAATTTTATGGGAGATGCTTACGAACTGATTTTCTTTCACGGTAGCAAAGTGCATCGCCATCGCTTCTTGCGAGCGCTCTAGTACGTGAATTAATTGTTTATGACCCACTTCAAAATTAGGCATCAAGCGCGAATGTTTTTTGAGGCTCCACAAAATGAGTGGTGGTTCTAAGGACACGGTATTAAACGAGCTGATGGTGATGCCATGAGCATGCTGGTTCGCATCTAGGCAGGTAATTACTGTGACCCCGGTTGCAAAGGAGGCGAAGCCCTTGCGGAGCTCTTGGGAGTTAAATGGGGTCATCTTGCTTACTTGTTGAGTGGCTTACTTCGTTGCAGTCGGGATAGTGGTTCCTGGGATGGGCGTCAGAATTTCGTTCTCTTCAGCTTTGACGCATTTAAAGCGATATTCCTTCCCAGCCTTAGAAAGGAAGCTGGCGCCTTGGTAGAAGTCATTCTTACAAGTTGTATTGGCAAAATCCATCACTTCTTGTGGTGCTGCGCTGGAGGTAATTAAGCGCATATTACCCATAGACATATTAATCTGGCTTGATGAGCAGCCAACCAGCGCTAGACCACAAGTTGTAGTTAATAGTAGAATTTTTTTCATGGAAACCTCCATAATCAGCAATGCTCGTTAGGATAAACCCATTACGTATTTGCTGTGGAGAATGCAGCGCTTTTAAAAGGAAGAGACATGTTTAAGGCTATTTTGGTAAATAAAGATGATCAAGGTTATCGGGCTGAGCTTGCTCAAGTCGATGAGGCTAGCTTGCCTGAGGGCGATGTCAGGGTAAAAGTGCTCTACTCCACGCTGAACTACAAAGATGGCTTGGCCATTACTGGTAAAGGCCCGGTCGTGCGTAGCTTTCCAATGGTGCCAGGGATTGATTTCGCAGGTGAAGTCTTGGAGAGCGCTAGCCCAGAATTTAAAGTGGGCGATATGGTGCTGCTCAATGGCTGGGGCGTTGGCGAGGGTCATTGGGGTGGTTTAGCGCAGCAAGCACGTGTGAAGTCTGAGTGGCTCATTCCCTTACCTAAGGGTTTTACTGCTAAGCAAGCTTTAGCCATTGGTACTGCTGGCTATACAGCAATGTTGTGCGTAATGGCTTTACAAAAACATGGTTTAAAGCCTAGTGATGGAGAGGTATTGGTGACTGGTGCTGCAGGTGGAGTTGGTAGTTTTGCAATTACGCTTTTGAGCAAATTAGGATTCACAGTGGTAGCCAGCACAGGAAGAATGTCCGAAGCGGATTATTTAAAGAAATTAGGCGCAAGTGAGGTGATTGATCGTGCTGTACTGTCAGCACCTGGCAAGCCTTTGGCCAAAGAGCGTTGGGCTGCAGTGGTAGATAGCGTTGGTAGTCATACATTGGCTAACGCCTGCGCTCAAACTAAGAGTGATGGTGCAGTTGCTGCTTGCGGATTAGCGCAAGGCATGGATTTTCCATCGAGTGTTGCACCCTTCATTTTGCGTGGCGTCACTTTGTACGGTATCAATAGTGTGACGGTAACAAAAGCAAAACGTATTGCTGCTTATGAGCAGTTAAGCAAGCTAGTCGATCTCAAGACTTTAGAAGAGATTTCCCACGAAATTAATTTAGAAGATTCTATAAAGTACGCCGCAGAGCTGATGGCTGGAAATGTGCGCGGTCGTTTAATTGTGGATGTCAATAAATAAGCAATTGGTAATGAACAGTGCTTACTGTGAGGCTTGAGGTTGTCGTGTTTTCAGTTTTTCTAAAACCTCAAGCTTGTTCGAGTTAGAAAGTTCGGACCAGTCAGCAATCTCAGAGAGCGTGCGATAGCAGCCCCGGCAAAAACCATTGTCGGGGTTGATGTCACACCAGTTGATGCAAGGCGATGGAACTGTTGTCAAGGCAAACCTAAAATAGAAATAGATGAATACTAAAAACCAATCCAGCGATCAGAGTTCTATTCATTATCCCCTAGCGGATGCTTTACCGGAAGTGGGTAGTTCAATGGAGGTCGCACCTGGTGTTCGTTGGTTACGGATGCGCCTACCGTTTGCTTTAGACCACATCAATCTGTGGCTGTTGCGTGATGAGTTTGAAGGCGTTCAGGGCTGGACCATCGTAGATTGTGGCATTGCTAATGATGAGACAAAAGCAGCTTGGGATCAGATCTTTGCTAGTCAGCTAGAGGGCTTGCCGGTGCTAAGGGTGATTGTGACTCATATGCATCCAGATCATGTGGGACTCTCTCAATGGCTCTGTGAGAAGTGGCAAGTGCCACTGTGGATCTCTATGACAGATTATTTAACTGCGCAATGGCTTAGCCACAAAGAGGGCGGAGCTGGGGTTGGTGCACGCGCTGGCGGAGGAGGCTCTGCAGATCACTTTCAGAAGCATGGATTAAGTGCACCAGAAGATTTAGAAAAAATTCGTGCCCGCTCCAACTACTACAGTAATATGGTTCCAGGTGTGCCACGGCAATATCGTCGCATCATCGATAGCGAAATGATTTTGATTGGCGGACATGAGTGGCAAGTGATTATGGGATTTGGTCATGCGCCTGAGCATGCTTCACTATTTTGTCAAGATTTAGGAGTAATGATTTCTGGGGATATGCTGTTGCCGCGCATTTCTACCAATGTCAGCGTTTACGATGCGGATCCAGATGCAGACCCCCTGGGCCTGTATTTGAGCTCTTTGGATCGATATCTGCCCCTGCCGGATGACACTCTGGTGCTGCCATCGCATGGAAAGCCATTTACAGGCATGAAGCTGCGGATTGATCAGTTAAAAACGCACCATGATGAGCGCTTAGCGGAAACGCTGGGAGCATGTACAAAACCGGCAACTGCTCGCGAGATAGTGCCGGTTTTATTTAGACGTGAATTAGATATTCACCAAATGACATTTGCTATGGGTGAGGCTATTGCTCATCTGAATTACCTACTTCGTCGAGAAAAGTTGAGTCGCCAGCTTTGCGACGACGGCGTGTTGCGGTTTTGCGTGGTTTAGAGGCCTTAGTTCCTGAGTCTTTAGGGGCTTCACCAGTAGCGGCAGCAGCACTTGCTGAAACAGCATCTCCAAAGGATTTGAGTGCCATCATGGTGGCATGCTGCACTTCTAGCCCTTGAATCGTAGTTTTCAAAATGTTGAGATTGAGGTTTAGCCAGTTTTCAACGCTTTTTAGGTCTTTGATGCGCTTTTCAAGTTCATCGGTATCGAGCCCTGGAAATGCTGAGCCAAAGCCCCCGGCAGCCTTAGAGGCGTCCGTGGTGAAGGGGAATTGGCCTGGCGTTTGCCCGCCTGCTCCTTGACCCCACATAGTTTTCATCATTTCAAGGCTTTGATTGAATTCTGGGATAGTTCCAAACATAGGGGGCGGCTCCGGGTCAGATAAAAGTGGCTTATTGCCAATACAATAGAGGATTCTAGAGATTAATCCCGGTTACGCAATGCAATCTAATGGTTTATCCCAGCCCTACACCCGTGGTCAGGCACTTCCTGAGCTTCTAAAGCAGCGCATTCTGATTTTGGATGGCGCCATGGGCACCATGATTCAGCAATATAAGCTGAGTGAGGCGGATTACCGTGGATTGCCTGCTAGCAAACGCTTTGAGAGTCATCCAGGTGACATTAAAGGCAATAACGAACTCCTAGTACTGACCCAGCCTCAGATTATCAGCAAGATTCATGAGCAGTACTTAGATGCAGGTGCGGACATTATTGAGACCAATACCTTTGGCGCTACATCAGTTGCGCAAGAGGACTACAAGATGGCTGATTTAGCTCGTGAGATGAATGTGATCTCCGCTCAATTGGCTCGCGCTGCTTGTGAAAAATACTCTACGCCAGATAAGCCACGTTTTGCAGCAGGCGCAATTGGACCCACACCAAAGACCGCAAGTATTTCTCCTGATGTAAATGATCCCGGTGCGCGTAATGTGACGTTTGATGCACTGCGAGCTTCTTATCGAGAGCAGATAGAAGGCCTCTTTGAAGGCGGCGTTGATTTATTTTTAGTTGAAACGATTTTCGACACACTCAATGCCAAGGCTGCATTGTTTGCTTTAGATGAGTTCTTTGAGGAAACGGGTGAGCGTTTGCCGGTGATGATTTCAGGAACGGTGACTGATGCATCGGGTCGCATCTTATCTGGCCAAACAGTAGAAGCATTTTGGAATAGCTTGCGCCACATTAAACCACTCACCTTTGGCCTGAACTGTGCCTTAGGTGCAGCACTGATGCGCCCATATATTGCCGAACTATCCCGTATCTGCGATGTTGCAGTATCTTGCTACCCCAATGCTGGTTTGCCTAATCCCATGAGTGACACAGGCTTTGATGAAACTCCGGACATTACTTCTAGCTTGGTTGATGGCTTTGCAAAAGATGGTTTGGTAAACCTAGTAGGTGGTTGCTGTGGAACAACGCCAGATCATATTCGTGCAATCGCGAATGCAGTTGCGCAGCGTAAGCCAAGACCTTTCTATCGTGAGAGTGTGGAGCTGTCAGCATGAGTAAGACTGCAAAAGTAATGTCTCCGATGAAACTTTCAGGCTTAGAACCTTTTAACGTAACAGCTGATGTCCGCTTTGTGAACATTGGCGAGCGTACTAACGTAACAGGTTCCAAAGCATTTGCGCGCATGATTTTAAATAATCAATTTGATGAGGCTTTGGTAGTTGCTAGGCAGCAAGTTGAAAATGGTGCTCAAGTGATTGACATCAATATGGATGAGGCGATGTTGGATTCTGAAGCGGCAATGACACGCTTCTTGAATTTGATTGCCTCAGAGCCAGACATTGCTCGTGTACCGATCATGATTGACTCCTCCAAATGGAGTGTGATCGAGGCAGGTCTGAAGTGTATTCAGGGCAAGCCGATTGTGAA
>JBEGUE010000118.1:0-4495 GCA_041179045.1 Pseudomonadota bacterium | reverse complement strand
GCAGACGCCATTAGGCCAATACCGCCCCCGAGGTAGTGTGGGCAGTATTCAATTTTATGTTCACGAAGTTTTTTAATAATTGGAAGACATCCTGAAATTCCACCCCACTTAGCAATATCAGGCTGAATGATGCCAAAGACTCGAGAGGCTATTGCCTCATCAAATGATTGCTCGCCAACCATATTTTCACCAGCTGCAAGCCGAAGCTGATGATTGCTTGATAGTTTTTGCCAGTCACTTAGCGGGCTGTCAGCTCGGATGGGCTCCTCAATCCAGTTTAAGTCAAAGCCTACTAACGCTTTGATCCTGTCGATCGCAGTTGGCAGGTCCCATGCCTGATTTGCATCAACCATCAGGAGATTTCTTGGAATGAGTTTGCGAATATTGTTTAGATTCTCTAAATCTAAGATTTCGTTAAACCCAATCTTGAGTTTGAAAGCTGTATGGCCATTTGCTAGCAGCTCATTCACAATCTTTTCTGGATGATCCGGATTAATACCACTGGCGTATGTTTTGATGGCTGGATTATCCCCACCAAGATATTGCCAAAGTGCTTGTGAAGATTTTTTAGAGAAAAGGTCCCATGCAGCTAGATCTATCCCAGCAATAGCTTGGGCGATTGGACCATACTCCCCAGACTGGATTGCTAGCACCGCCGTTTTTTTACTCAGGAATTGATAGATTTCTTCTGGGGTATTAAAAGTCTGATTGATTAGTAGGGGCTTAAGATTTTCCTCTAAGAGAGTTGCACGGTGCTCGGCCCCACAATTTGGGAAGTTACACCAAATCTCACCCCATCCAACTGCGCCATCATCATCCTCTAAGCGGACAAATACAGCGGGTCTGTTTGTCATCATTCCAAAAGAGGTTTTGACTGGATTGGCAATGGGCGCCCTAAAAACAAACGCCTCTATATTTTTAACTGTGATGGGAGATTCCAAGAAAATAGCCCTCATTGATAAATAGAATTAGTTAGGGGTAAAGGACTTTTGCTGTCTTTAACCATCATAAAGAAAAAAGCCCATGAAATCGTCTTCATGGGCTTAATTGAGCTAGATTTTAGTTAGGATCTAATCAAATAATCAAATGCAGAGAGGGATGCTTTAGCGCCTTCACCCATTGCAATGATGATTTGCTTGTAAGGAACAGTAGTACAGTCACCTGCAGCAAATACACCAGGCATTGAAGTCTCACCTTTTTGATCAATGATCACTTCTCCACGAGGAGATAAATCAATTACGCCCTTAAGCCAATCTGTATTGGGTAGTAAGCCGATCTGTACAAAGATCCCCTCAAGCGCAACATCATGCATCTGATTATTAGCGCGATCTTCATATCTTAAAGTAGTCACTTTGCCGTTGACTCCCAACACTTCCTTACTCAAGGCATTGGTGATTACGGTAACGTTTGGCATGCTGTACATTTTTTTCTGTAGTACGGCATCGGCACGTAACTTGGTGTCAAACTCAACTAAAGTGACATGACTCACAATGCCTGCTAAATCAATAGCCGCCTCAACTCCAGAGTTACCCCCACCAATCACTGCTACACGCTTGCCCTTGTAGAGCGGACCGTCACAGTGAGGGCAGTAAGCAACACCTTTACCGCGATACTCTTGCTCGCCCGGCACATTCATTTCGCGCCAGCGTGCGCCCGTGCTCAGGATAACCGTCTTACTTTTTAATGTGGCACCATTTTCTAGGGTGATTGTAATTTCATCGCCAGCCTTGCTCAAGCTCGTAGCGGTCTGTAGATTCATGACATCGACTTCGTACTCTTTGACGTGCTGTTCAAGGGCCATGACTAATTTAGGACCTTCAGTTTCTTTAACGGAAATGAAGTTTTCAATGCCAACAGTATCGGCAACCTGACCGCCAAATTTCTGGGCTACTACACCAGTTCTAATGCCTTTACGAGCAGAGTAGATCGCTGCTGAGGCACCTGCTGGACCGCCGCCGATGATGAGGGAGTCATATGCATCTTTAGCGTTCAATTTTTCCGCATCGCGTGCTGAAGAGTTGGTATCGAGCTTGGCAGCAATTTCTTCAACGCTCATACGGCCTTGACCAAAGACTTCACCATTCAGAATGACTGTAGGTACAGCCATGATTTGGTATTGATCTACCAAACCTTGGAAAAGTGCGCCATCAATCATTTCATGTTCGATGTTTGGATTCAGTGCGGCCATCAGATTTAGGGCCTGCACTACATCTGGGCAGTTATGGCATGACAAAGAAATGAATGTCTGAAAGCGCTTTTTACCTTCTAAGCCTTTGATGCTCTCGATCACGTCTTGCTCAACCTTTGGTGGGTAGCCGCTAGCTTGCAAAATAGCCAAAATGAAAGAGGTCATCTCATGACCCATGGGTAGGCCAGAGAATGCAATACGAGCAACTTCATCCGCCTTGCCTACGGTAAAGCTGGGAATATTTTTACTGCTACCTGAAGTCTTTACTGTGAGCTTGGTGGATTGCTCAGCAACTTCATTCAATAGCTCTAGCATTTGGGCTGATTGAGTGCTGTCATCTAAAGTAGCCTCCAAAACAATTGGGCTCTCTATTTTTTCAAAATAGGCTTTGAGTTGGGTTTTGATATTAGTGTCTAACATGCGGTACTCCTTAGTGTTGAGTCTTGATGAGTCTATTGGGCAGGCCTGTTACTTCTCATCCTGCCCAATAGACTCTCCGAAGAGAGTCTATTGATTACTAATGACTTCTGGCTTTGATTCTTAGATCTTGCCTACGAGGTCCAAAGATGGAGTCAATGTTGCTGCGCCTTCTTTCCACTTAGCTGGGCATACTTCACCTGGGTGAGCAGCTGTGTACTGAGCGGCCTTGAGCTTGCGCAATGTCTCAGAGATATCGCGAGCGATTTCATTTGAGTGCACTTCAGCGGTCTTGATAACACCTTCTGGATTGATGATGAAGGTACCGCGCAATGCAAGACCTTCTTCATCAATATGCACATCAAATCCACGTGTCAATGTATGTGTTGGATCACCAACCAATGGGAACTTTGCCTTGCCTACTGCAGGTGAAGTCTCATGCCATACTTTGTGTGAGAAATGTGTATCAGTAGTCACGATGTAGACCTCTGCACCCATCTTCTGGAATTCAGCATAGTTATCAGCTGCATCTTCAATTTCTGTTGGGCAGTTGAATGTGAATGCTGCTGGCATGAAAATCAAAACTGACCATTTGCCTTTGAGGGACTCATCTGAAACGGTGACAAACTTACCGTTGTGGAAGGCTTGGGTTTTGAATGGAATTACTGGTGTGTTGATTAATGACATAGGGCTTTCCTGTTAAAAATAATTGAGTTAATGCACAACAGGAGTCATTTTGAAGCGGAATAATATATTTGTATAACGAATAATAACGATATAAATGATCGTTTTTTTAGATTAACAAATTGAGCGCTAGCTTGATAATGATGTGATGAAACCCATTTTGTATTCTTACCGTAGATGTCCCTATGCCATGAGAGCTCGTATGGCCTTGAGGTACGCCGGTATTGAATATGAGCACCGGGAGATTGTGTTGCGCAATAAGCCGCAATCCATGTTGCGGGTATCGCCTAAAGGAACTGTTCCAGTTTTGTGTATTGATGAGCTGATTTTGGATCAGAGTCTGGATATCATGCGCTGGGCCTTAGAGAGATCTGATCTAGATGGTTGGTTGAATGTTGATCAAATCATCTCGATAGAGTGGCTCGAGAAAAATGATGGCCCATTTAAAACTCTTTTAGATCAATACAAATATCCTGAGAGATATCCCCATCTCAATCGAGAAGCGATTTTGAATGCCGCAATAGAGTTGATGCTCAGACCAATGGAGGCTGCGCTGAAATTGAATACTTATCTAATGGGTAATAAGCTATCTTGGGTAGACGTAGCTATCTTTCCGTTTATTCGGCAATTTTCAATGTCTGATCAAAAAAGCTTTGAGGGGTTGCCGCTCCCCAATATTCAGAATTGGCTTGGTGAACTGATTGAATCGGAATTATTTAATTCGGTAATGCACAAGCATCCAGCCTGGATTGATTAGGCCAGAAAAAAAGCCCCCGAATTTTCATTCGAGGGCTCTCAAATTAAATGACTGCGCTAATTAAGCGTTTGCCAAATGTGCTTCTAAAGTCTTAGTGAACTTGTTAGCGTGGCTACGCTCAGCCTTAGCTAATGTTTCAAACCAGTCAGCGATTTCGTCAAAGCCTTCGTCGCGTGCTGTCTTAGCCATACCTGGGTACATATCTGTGTACTCATGTGTTTCACCGGCGATAGCTGCTTGCAATGCTTCAGCAACTGTCTTAGCTGGCATACCAGTACCTGGCTCGCCTGCGCCGCCTTCGATCAAGTATTCCATGTGACCATGGGCATGACCTGTTTCGCCTTCAGCTGTTGAGCGGAAAACTGCTGCAACATCGTTTGCACCAGCGATATCAGCTTGGTTCGCGAAATACAAATAACGACGGTTTGCTTGTGATTCTCCAGCAAATG
>JBEGUE010000117.1:0-2656 GCA_041179045.1 Pseudomonadota bacterium | reverse complement strand
ACAGGTCCAGTGTTGATTACTGATCGCGGCAAGCCCGCTCATGTACTGATGACCTTTTCAGACTACCAGCGAGTCCTTGGAAAAAGAAAAAACATGTGCGATCTTTTGGGGATGAAAGGTGCAGGTGAAATTGAATTTGAGCCTGCGAAAGTGCAAGGGCTCATTAGGCCAATCGGAGATTCTTGGTAATGTATTTATTGGATACCAATGTTGTGTCTGAGTTGAGGAAATCAGCTGATGGTCGAATCAATAAAGGCGTTCAGTCTTGGGCCGAAGCAATCTTTCCAGAATTCATGTTTATTTCTGCGATCACAGTATTGGAATTAGAAATCGGTGTTTTACAAATTGAGCGCCGAGACAAAAAACAGGGGGCGGTACTTAGAAGCTGGTTAAATCACAATGTGTTGCCAGCATTCACCGATAGGGTTTTACCAGTTGATTTGGCTGTTGCTCAACGCTGCGCTAGCCTTCATGTGCCAAATCCTAAATCAGAGCGAGATGCCATGATTGCAGCCTCTGCCATAGAGAGCCGAATGACTATCGTCACTAGAAATGTATCTGATTTCAGTCAATCAGGTGTGAAGGTTTTTAATCCTTGGATTTAGTGCAATATATCAGCGTACAAGTTTAAAGAGTGAAAAAACAAATGACCCCAATAAAGCAGATTCTTTTGGCCTTGCTCGCTCTGTATGCTTGTGCTTCTTTAGCGCAATCACCGCCAACAGTAGCTGCAGCCTCAGACCTGAAGTTTGCCTTAGAAGAAATTGCCGCTAACTATAAGGTTGATAAGGGGCAAGAGGTGAGGCTGGTATTTGGTTCATCTGGCGTACTTTGGCAGCAGGTCAAAAATGGAGCGCCCTTTGGCTTGCTGATGTCTGCAGATGAGGCGTATATCGATGATCTATATAAAAATGGTTTAACGGTAGATCAGGGAAGTCTTTACGCTGTCGGCAGAATAGCCTTCTTGCAGAAAAAGGGCAATCCAATCAAGCTTGCTACGGATAAAGATGGCTTGATTAAAGCGATAACAGAAGCCAAAAAAATTGCCATAGCCAGTCCAGAGCACGCTCCTTACGGTAGGGCCGCAAAAGAATATCTCATCAGCATTGGAGCTTGGGATCTAGCTCAGCCTAAATTGGTGTTTGGGGAAAATATTTCTCAAGCCACGATGTTCGCCTTAACGGGCTCAGCAGATTTTGCAATTTCCGCTCTATCTCTGGCTATATCACCTCAGGTACAAGTTCAATCCACCTATGTCTTAATACCGGATCACTTGCACAAACCCCTAAGGCAAAAGATGGCTTTGATAAAAAATAACGCATCTAGCGCGAAAGATTTTTATCAATATCTACAAGAGTCCAAGTCCCGGCAAATCATGGGCAGATATGGCTTTATCGCTCCCTAGTCATGTATTTGTCATATAGTTCGATTATTATGGAATTATGAAAAATACCGAAGCTATCCTAGCATTCATCGCCCTAGGGCAAGAATCGCGCTTAAACGTCTATCGCCTCATCGTTCAAAAGGGCGATCAAGGTTTATTACCCTCGCAGATCCATGAGATGCTGGGTATCCCCAATGCGACCCTCAGCTTTCATTTAAAAGAGCTCTATCAAGCCAATCTGATTACAGTCGAGCGCCAAAGTCGCAATTTGATCTATAGACCAAATCCAGGAATGGTTGAAGAGCTCAGTCAATTCCTACTGGCTAATTGTTGCGGCGGTAAGCCTTGTAAAACCACGAAAACCGTTAAAAAGGTAAAAGTCTCATGAAACAGTACAACATCCTTTTCTTATGCACCCATAACTCTGCTCGGTCAGTATTGGGTGAGGCTTTAGCATCTACTCACCCAAGTGGCAAATTTATCGGGTATTCAGCTGGCTCTACTCCCGGCACAAGCGTTAATCCTATTGCTGCTGATATTGCAGAAGAATTAGGCATGGACCGCACTCTTTTGAGATCGAAGAGCTGGGATGAGTTTGGTTTAGCGGACGCTCCAAAGATGGATTTTATTGTCACGGTTTGCGATAACGCCGCTGGCGAAGTGTGCCCATTTTGGCCAGGTCAGCCTGCGACAGCGCATTGGGGCTTCCCAGATCCATCCCAAGTACAAGGTACCGATTTAGAGAAAAAGGCAGCTTTTAATGAGGTCAAGAATGGCCTTAAAAGACGTTTGGATATTTTGGCTGCCATGCCATTAGAAAAGCTTGACTCGATGAGTCTTAAAGAGATTCATACATCCATCTAAATACAAGCATGAACAGCATAACTCAAAAACTCTCCTTTCTAGATCGTTACTTGACGGTTTGGATCTTTGTGGCAATGGCCCTAGGCATTGCCTTGGGCCACTTTATTCCAGATGTAGAAAGTTTTATTAATTATTTTCAGGTCGGAACCACTAATCTCCCAATTGCTATTGGTTTGATATTGATGATGTATCCACCCTTTGCTAAGGTGCGTTACGAAGATCTGCCTGACGTGTTTAAAGATAAGCGCATCTTTCTGATTTCGCTATTGATGAACTGGATTATTGCGCCAACTTTAATGTTCTTCTTGGCGATTACTTTTGTTCCAGATCAACCAGAGTACATGGCTGGCCTGATATTGATTGGGATTGCACCTTGTGTTGCGATGGTGATTATTTGGAACGACCTAG
>JBEGUE010000116.1:0-6990 GCA_041179045.1 Pseudomonadota bacterium | reverse complement strand
TTGAAACATTAGCCATCACAGCAATTTGAGTATCTAAGAGGGCCATATCGATATATTGGCCCTGACCCGTTTTATCTCGATGTACTACGGCAGCCAAAATGGCGGTGCTGGCATACATTCCAGTAAAGATATCGGCTATTGCAACACCAGCCTTTTGAGGGCTGGCTCCCTCAAAATCATCCGCTTCACCAGTCACACTCATAAAACCACCCATTCCCTGGATGATGAAATCATAGCCAGGACGATGCGAATAGGGCCCGTTTTGGCCAAAACCCGTAATGGAGCA
Organism: Pseudomonadota bacterium; assembly: GCA_041179045.1. Lineage (GTDB taxonomy): Bacteria > Pseudomonadota > Gammaproteobacteria > Burkholderiales > Burkholderiaceae > Polynucleobacter. Next base: position 6,704 of record JBEGUE010000116.1, on the reverse strand, counting down.
ATAAATGAGGTCAGATTTGACCTTTTTTAGACTCTCATAATCTAAGCCGTACTTAGCCAGGTCTCCCACTTTGTAGTTTTCAATCACGACGTCAGACTCTTTGGCGAGCTGGCGAATGATTTCTTGGCCTTCAGGTTTACTGATATCGACCGTAATAGAGCGTTTATTGCGGTTAATGCAGATGAAGTAGGCTGTCTCCGCAGTGTCATTCCCATGCGCATCTTTAACAAAAGGAGGCCCCCAATGGCGGGTATCGTCTCCTGCGCCTGGGCGCTCCACTTTAATGACATCTGCACCAAGATCGGCGAGGTTTTGTGCACACCACGGGCCGGCAAGTACACGGCTGAGGTCTAAAACGCGAATATGACTTAAGGCTCCCATCCTGCAATTTTGGCATGAAAAAAAGGGTAATTCAGGAAAATTGAGGTTTTCGTTCAGACATGACTACAATTTGCGCGCATGGCTACCCGTAAAACATCTGAATACAGCGAATCATCGATTCAAGTCTTAAAAGGGCTTGAACCTGTCCGTCAACGGCCGGGAATGTACACCCGCACTGATAATCCCTTGCACATCATTCAAGAGGTGCTAGATAACGCTTCTGACGAGGCTTTAGGTGGATTTGGCAAGCAAATCATCGTGACTTTGCATGCCGATAGCAGTGTGAGCGTGGAGGATGATGGGCGCGGTATTCCAGTAGGCATTCATCCGACCGAGAAGCTTCCTGTAGTTGAAATTGTATTTACCCAGTTGCATGCTGGCGGTAAATTCGAAAAAGGCACCGGCGGCGCTTATGCCTTCTCTGGTGGTTTGCATGGCGTTGGCGTCTCTGTGACCAATGCGCTATCCAAGCGCCTAGAAGTGACCGTATGGCGTGAGGGCCAAGTCTCTACATTGACTTTTGCAGATGGCAAGGTAATTGAAAAGCTCAAAACCAGCCCTGCTGGCAAAGAGGATAAATCGCACGGTACACGTGTACGCACCTGGCCTGATGGTAAGTACTTTGATAGTGCAGCCATTCCCATGCCTGAACTCATTCGTTTGTTGCGCTCTAAGGCAGTCTTGTTGCCAGGCGTAAAAGTAACCCTAATTCAAGAAAAGTCTGGCGAGAGCCAAACTTGGCAATATGCCCAAGGCTTGCGCGGCTACTTAAATGAAGCGATGGCTCAAGCAGGTCATGGTGCAGAAGTGATCCCCCCCTTTGAAGGCGAGCAGTACGCAACTGGCAATAGTGATGATGACTCCTTTGCTGAAGGCGAGGGCGCTGCATGGGTTGTTACTTGGACTGAAGATGGTGCGCCTGTGCGCGAGAGTTATGTGAACTTGATTCCGACTCCCGCAGGTGGAACACATGAAAGCGGCCTACGTGAAGGTCTCTTTAATGCGGTCAAAGGTTTTATTGAGATGCATGCTTTGCAACCAAAGGGTGTAAAGCTCATGCCTGAGGACGTTTTTGCACGCGCCTCATTTATTTTGTCTGCCAAAGTCTTGGATCCACAATTTCAAGGGCAAATTAAAGAGCGCCTGAACTCCAGAGATGCAGTGCGCTTAGTGTCTGGCTACGCTAAATCTGCATTAGAGCTTTGGCTTAATGAGCATGTGGATTACGGCCGTAAATTAGCGGACTTAGTGATTAAACAAGCGCAAGCTAGAACCCGAGCCGGGCAAAAGGTAGAGAAGAAAAAATCTTCCGGTGTAGCGGTTCTCCCGGGCAAGTTGACTGATTGCGAGAGCGAAGATATTTCTCTAAATGAAATCTTTCTCGTAGAGGGTGACTCAGCCGGTGGCTCAGCCAAGATGGGGCGCAACAAAGAGTATCAAGCGATCTTGCCTTTGCGTGGCAAAGTCCTCAATACTTGGGAAGCCGAGCGCGATCGCTTGTTTGCGAATAATGAAGTGCATGACATTGCGGTAGCTATTGGAGTGGATCCGCATGGTGCTAACGACACGCCGGATTTATCAAACTTACGTTATGGCAAAGTGTGCATCTTGTCTGATGCGGACGTTGATGGTGCGCATATTCAGGTATTACTACTCACTTTGTTCTATAAGCATTTCCCGAAGTTGATTGAACTGGGACATATTCATATTTCTCGTCCACCCCTATTTAGAGTGGATGCGCCAGCACGTGGCAAAAAACCGGCGCAAAAGATTTATGCACTAGATGCAAGCGAACTACAGGCAATTGAAGATAAGTTGCGTAAAGATGGCGTCAAAGAGTCTGCTTGGCAAATCTCTCGCTTTAAAGGTTTGGGCGAGATGAGCGCTGAACAACTGTGGGATACCACCCTTAATCCAGATACTCGTCGTCTATTGCCGGTGACTTTGGGCACGTGGACAGAAGATGAAACAATTAAAACAATGGATATGTTGATGGGTAAATCCGAATCCGGGGCGCGTCGTGATTGGCTTGAAGAGCGCGGCAACGAAGTGGAGGCAGACATCTAATGGCGATTAAAAAAACTCCGGGCGCTGGTCCAGATGATCAGGCTGACTTATTTGCAGGCGAGCCAATTGAAATGAATATCGTAGAAGTAGATACGTCCACTTCCGCTCAGGCAGGTGGGCCCAATGATCCGCATGATCCAAAAAAGATTGAACTCAATGAGGATGACAAAGACAGCCTCACGCTAGCTGTCTATGCTGAACGCGCTTATTTAGATTACGCCATTAGCGTAGTCAAGGGCCGTGCATTGCCAGATGTATCCGATGGTCAAAAGCCAGTCCAACGCCGCATTTTGTTCTCGATGAGTGAGATGGGTTTGCGTGCGGATGCGAAGCCGGTTAAGAGTGCGCGTGTGGTTGGTGATGTGCTGGGTAAATTCCATCCACATGGTGATCAATCAGCCTATGACGCATTAGTGCGTCTTGCCCAGAGCTTTTCATTGCGTTATCCACTGATTGATGGTCAGGGTAACTTTGGTTCACGAGATGGTGATGGCGCAGCGGCAATGCGTTACACCGAAGCACGTTTAACCAAAATTGCTGGTTTGTTACTGAGTGAGATTGATGAGGGCACGGTAGATTTTGCGCCGAACTACGATGGATCTTTCCAAGAGCCTAAGTTGTTACCAGCACGCTTACCTTTTGTTCTCTTGAATGGCGCATCGGGTATTGCAGTAGGTATGGCGACAGAGATTCCTTCTCATAACTTACGTGAAGTCGCTAGCGCAGCCATTGCCTTGATGAAGTCTCCCAAAATGAGTACTTCAGAGTTATTAGAAATCATGCCTGGCCCAGACTATCCAGGTGGCGGTCAAATTATTTCTTCTCCGGCAGAAATTGCTCAGATTTATGAGGCGGGTCGCGGCAGTTTAAAAGTGCGCGCGCGCTGGTCTGTTGAAGAATTGGCTCGTGGTCAGTGGCAGATTGTGGTCAATGAGTTACCTCCGTCCACTTCATCACAGCGTGTATTGCAAGAGATTGAAGAGATTACCAATCCGAAAGTCAAGGTTGGTAAGAAGACCTTGACTCCGGAGCAAAGCAATCTCAAATCTACCATTCTGAATGTCCTTGATGGCGTGCGTGATGAGTCGAGTAAAGATGCTGCTGTGCGCTTGGTATTTGAGCCTAAGAGCAAAAATATTGATGTCAATGAGTTTGCTAACTTATTGCTAGCCCACACATCACTTGAGTCCAATGCACCCATGAACTTGGTCATGATTGGTACTGATGGACGTCCACGTCAAAAAGGCCTTAAAGAGATTATTTCTGAGTGGATTTCTTTCCGAGTTGGCACGGTTACACGCCGCACCCAATATCGTTTAGTCAAAGTGAATGATCGGATGCATATTTTGGAGGGGCGTTTAATTGTTCTTCTGAATATTGATAAGGTTATTAAGATCATTCGTAATAGTGATGAGCCTAAAGCCGACCTCATAAAAGAGTTCAAGTTAAGTGATCGTCAAGCGGAAGATATCTTAGACATTCGTTTGCGTCAGTTAGCTCGACTTGAGGGCATCAAGATTGAGCAAGAGTTGAAAGAGCTCAAGTCTGAGCGTGATGATCTTGAGGGCTTATTGCAAAGCGATACTGTGCTGCGCAAACGCATCATCAAAGAAATCGAATCCGATATGAAGGATTTTGGTGATGATCGCCGTACTCTGATTCAGGAAGATAAGCGTGCTGTAGCTGAGACTAAAGTCTTGGATGAGCCAGTCACCGTGATTGTGTCGCAAAAAGGTTGGGTACGCGTTCGCCAAGGTCATGAGCATGATGCAACACAGTTCGCCTTTAAAGCAGGTGATGCCCTGTACAGCACTTTTGAGTGCCGCACTGTCGACGTGATGCAAGGATTTGGCAGCGATGGTCGCGTCTACACCGTGCCAGTAAGTGAATTGCCTGGTGCACGTGGTGATGGCTCACCATTAACGAGTTTTGTGAACTTAGCTGCTGGATCACAAATGGTTGCTTACTATGCTGGTCAGCCAGATGATCTCGTGCTGATTTCTACTAGATCAGGTAATGGCTTCCTGGCAAACGTGGCAGATATGTCGACCCGCAATAAAGCTGGTAAATCATTTGTTGGTATCGATAGCAAATTTCCGGGTGGTGACACACCTCTCGGAGCCGCTAAGGTTACGGTAGGCATGAAGCAAGTAGCCTGCTTATCTGAAAGCTCTAAGTTATTGGTCTTCCCACTTGATGAGCTCAAGCGTTTACCTACTGGTGGTAAAGGCGTGATTTTGATGGGCTTAGATGATAAAGAGAAGTTGGCTTCTGCAATTGCGGTTGGGCCTGATGGCGCTACGTACTCTGGTGCGGGACGCGCTGGCAAACCAACGGAGCTCAGTCTTGATGCGAAAACCTTGAAGTCCTTTGCAGGTAATCGTGCTCGCAAAGGTCACTTCGTAGAGCCTAGACTCAAAGACGGAAAGCTCAAAGCGAACTAAGAAACTAAGTCAGTTTTACGGCATTAAAAAACCCGGTTACAAGTTGATCGGGTTTTTTATTGGTGCTTAAACTTTCTGGGGTACCGGTAGGCCGTACTTGACGGCAATGACTTCAGCCAGAATCGATACAGCGATTTCGGGTGGAGTCAAAGCACCGATAAATAGACCAACCGGCCCGTGGAGACGATCAACTTGCTCTTGTGTCACATCAAACTCTAGTAAGCGGGCTTTACGTTTCTGAGTATTGTTTCTGCTGCCCAGTGCACCTACATAAAAAGCGGGAGACTTCAAGGCCTCCATTAAGGCCATGTCATCCAATTTAGGATCATGCGTCAAGGCAACAACCGCCGTATGGGAGTCGACCCCAATTTCTAGTAGTACATCATCTGGCATGCCCTTGATGAACTGAATTTGTTCACGATTGATACCTTCTGCATATTCTTCACGCGGGTCAATGACGATGACTTCAAAGTCTGAAGCGAGCGCAAAGTCAGCGGTATACAGTGATAGCTGTCCTGCACCAATAATGACCATGCGCCAGCGAGGACCATAAGTGGTTTTCATCAAGCGCTCATCGCAGATGAATGCATCATTGCGATTACCAGCTTCGAGCGTCGATTTGCCAGTCGCAAGATCTACTGAGCGCGAAGTAATTTGATGGTTGCTAATGGACTCTAGAATGGCTTCCAAAATAGCCAGCTCTGGTTTTGGCTCGACAAGTAGTCGTAGCGTTCCACCACAGGGTAGGCCAAAGCGAGCGGCCTCTTGCTGACTAACGCCATAGACCACCATTTCAGGTAAATCACGAGTCAAGATTTCGGTTTGTACTCGGCGAATCAGGTCATCCTCAACGCATCCACCAGAAACTGAGCCGGTTACTTGACCGTCACCTCGAATCGCCAGCCACGAGCCAACAGGTCTTGGAGCAGAACCCCAAGTTTGAACAACTGTGGCGATGGCTACCGGATGACCGGATTTGAGCCAATCCACCGCAGCTTTTAATACGCTTAAATCAGTGCTATTCATTTACTGTCTTTATTTTTTTGTATTTATGATTTCTTATCAAGCAATCTAATTATTATCACTCTAATGACAAGTTCTGACCTATCAGCCCCAGATTCAAAATTACGCATAGCTGTGCTCTTACTTGCAGCAGGTGAGGGAAGTCGTCTCGGCATCTATCCTAAAGCCTTACTTCATAGTGATGGGAAGACTCTTTTAGAGCATTTTTCAAGTGCCATTCAAGGATTTAGTCCTGTCGAATACATTGTGCTTACTGGCTTTCATGGCGAGTTGATTGAGTCTGAGATTGCTAAGTTGAATACCTCTTTAGCTCATCCGCTGAGGGTGGTTAGAAATACGTCGCCGCAAGAGGGTCAGCCATCATCTGTTCGCTTGGGTTTAGAGTCACTCGATGCTGACTTTGATGTCTTGTTGGTAGCACTATCGGATCAGCCTGAAGTGGGCGCAAAGGAAATACAAGAATTACTTGACGAATACGCTAAGCGAGAAGGTGGTCAAGAAATCATTCTGCCCATGGTAGACGGAATGCGTGGTAACCCTGTGCTGTTTTCACATAAAGCAGTATTAGATGTATTAGCCAAACCAAGCATGGTTTGTCGAGGCTACATGGATGCCCATCCCCGCAAAATAAGGGCAATGCCAACCAGTAATGAAGCATTTGTTATGGATGTCGACATGCCGGAAGACATCCAAAGGCACAAATTAAACCGATTTCCCTTTTAAATCTCTGCAATCAGTTCAATTTCAACGCAAGCACCCAGAGGGATTTGCGCCACACCAAATGCGCTA
>JBEGUE010000115.1:0-4465 GCA_041179045.1 Pseudomonadota bacterium | reverse complement strand
AGTGATATATATTCAAATACTGCTTATAACCCTATGGATATAAGAATTTAATTCAATGATAAATCAATTAACTTACATAATCATTATAAATATTATATTTATAATAAGTACATAAACATTACCTTCTCAGCATAAATGTACCGCTGGATTTAGCAGTAACTTCACCGGCCTCATTTAATACTACGGCCTCGCAGTAATGAATCGTTTTACCAAACTTCAGAACGCTACCCTCCACCACAATCTTCCCAACGCTTGGACGCAAGAAGCTGACATTCATGTCAATAGTCATGGCACCAAGTTGCTGGTTCACCGTGCTGCGAGCTGCCGCCCCCATCGCAAAATCCAGAAGTGTCATCACAACGCCGCCGTGAGCGATCTGGAAACTATTCTCAAATTCTGGTTTGATGACCAGGCTAATGCGTGACCTTCCCCCTTCGGCATACTCAGGAACCACCCCTAAGTGAGCCAAAAATGGAATAGTCAATCCAAAATACGTAGTGTTGTTTGAGTTTGATGTCATAGGAAGTAGATGCGAAATTGAATGGTCGGGGCGAGAGGATTTGAACCTCCGACCACATGCACCCCATGCATGTACGCTACCAGGCTGCGCTACGCCCCGACGAGAAACAAAATTGTATCAGTAACTATTTGGAGAGAATTTGCAGAACGGCCTGCAACTCATCGCGCAAGCGAAGCTCGCCACGAGCCTCATCAAGACGATTGCGGGCGCCACTGATCGTGAAGCCCTCTTCATACAAAAGCGCCCTAATCTTGCGAATTAAGACAACTTCATGGTGCTGATAGTAGCGACGGTTACCGCGACGCTTTTGTGGACTTAACTGAGTGAACTCTTGCTCCCAATAGCGCAGTACATGAGAACGCACGCCGCAAAGATCAGATACCTCACCGATAGTGAAATAACGTTTAGCGGGAATTGGGGGGAGCTGCGAACTTAGCAGCACCGACCCAGCATCAAATGCTGTTTTCTCGAGCATGAGACTCAACTACATCCTTGAGTTTTTGACTAGCATGAAATGTCACAACGCGACGAGCTGCAATCGGAATCATTTGACCAGTTTTTGGATTGCGGCCGGGACGCGCAGATTTGTTACGTAACTGGAAATTACCAAATCCAGAAATCTTCACCTCGACACCAGTCTCCAGCGACTTACCAATACGATCAAAGAAGGCATCAATCATGTCCTTAGCTTCGCGCTTATTTAGGCCAACTTGATCAAAGAGGGCTTCCGAGAGCTCATTCTTGGTAACGGTATCGTTGCTAACTAAATCATTCATGGCGGAAGTCTCTTCTTACTAGATCTGTTGCTAATATTAAACCTAGCGCAGACGAGCTGCGCAATTTTTCTCAAGTGCCACTAATAAAGCAGTCATAACCGCCTCAATTTGCGCATCCTGCAGGGTTTCCTGTGGATTGAGCAAAGTCACACGATAAGCTAAGCTCTTCTCATCATCAGCCATGCTGCTAGAGCCAGCCTTGGGCTTGAATTCATCAAAGAGTTCAATCGCCTTTACAAAGCTCTGCTTTTTCGCATTCATAACATCGAGCAAAGATTGCGCTGAAACGGATTGCTTTACCACTACCGCCAAATCACGTTGTACCGCAGGAAACTTGCTCAACTCTTCTGGCTGCGGAATGCCTAAATTGCGAATAGCCTCTAAGTCCATTTCAAACAGCACTGGCGCCTGTGGCAACTCATAAGCCTGTTGCAGTCCAGGATGTAGTTCACCAATCCAGCCAATATTAAGCTTGCCAGTTGGCGTCATTAACTGAATTTGCGCACTGCGACCTGGATGGAGTGCAGGATGAACCGCTGCTTCAGTTGTGAAATGCAAGGGATCGAGCACGCGCTCCAAATCACCCTTCACGTCAAAGAAATCGACAGCACGATCAGCGCTTGCCCACTGCTCCGCTACAAACGAGCCATAAGCCAAGCCGCCAAGCTGCTGCGGCTGATGAAAGCCTGCAACCTTACCAGCCTCTTCTTGTACGCTAGCATCACGCTTAAACACGCGACCTGTCTCAAACAAGCGGACACGACCAGCGCCACGATTCAAATTTGACTTGAGGTTACCCAGTAAGCCACCCCACAAATTACTACGCATGACGCCATATTGATTGGCGATCGGGTTAAGTACGGGAATAAGGTCTTTTTCAGTAGCGCCAGCTAAACGTTGCTCACTCTCTAGATCAGTAAATCCAAAGTTGACCGCCTCTTGATAGCCTTGTAGAGCTAAACGCTGGCGCAATAGATGCACTCCGCGCTTTGCCTCAGCCCTAGCACTCATCTTTAAAGAGGAGACTGGTGGCACATCAGGAATGTTTTCAAAGCCGTACATGCGGGCGACTTCTTCGATTAAATCTTCTTCGATTTCAATATCGAAACGATAGCTTGGAGGTGTAACGACAAATACATCACCCTCTTGTTTGAATTCAAAAGCAAGACGCTTGAACACATCAGCAACAATATCAGTAGTTAGCGGAATGCCAATGACTTTCATTGCTCGAGCTAAGCGCATGCTAACGGGTTTGCGCTCAGGAATAGCCAATACTTGATCATCTATTGGGCCAACTTGGCCGCCGCATACTTCAACAATCAAAGCTGTTAAATACTCTAAGCAATTAGCCGTATTTTGCGGATCAACACCACGCTCAAAGCGATGCGCTGCATCGGTACTGAAATTAAAACGACGAGCACGCCCCTGAATTGCTGAAGGTTGCCAGTAAGCCGCTTCAACATAAATATTTTTAGTATCGTCAGTTACCGCGCAGTGATTGCCACCCATGATCCCAGCTAATGCTACAGGACCACTTTGATCGGCAACCACACCCGCATCCTGAATCTTGCCTGCAGAATCTGGGCCTTGCAAAGTAACCGTCTGGCCGTTCAATAGCTCAAGGGCTTCACCTGGCTTCGCCCAGCGAACCGAGATATCACCACTCAATTTATCGATATCAAACACATGGGTCGGCTGGCCCATTTCTAACATCACATAGTTAGAAAGATCTACTAAGGGAGAAATACTTCTTTGACCAGCATTGCAAAGACGCTGAATCATCCAATCTGGTGTTTTGGCTTTTGGATTAACGCCACGAATCACGCGACCAGCAAAACGACCACAAAGATCAGTGTTCTCAATGCTAACTTTAAGCTTGTCCTGTATTGAGACAGCTACAGGGGTCCACTTGGGTGCACACAATGCAGCGCCAGTAATGGCCGATACTTCACGTGCCATACCCATCAAAGATAAACAATCAGCCTTATTGGGCGTCAACTTGATAACAAAGATCTGGTCGTCCAGACTTAAGTACTTACGGATATCCTCACCAACTGGTGCATCTATAGGCAACTCCAGAATACCTTCATGATCATCACCCAGACCAAGCTCGCGACCAGAGCACAACATGCCCTGACTTTCTACTCCGCGAAGCTTACCTACTTTAATCAAGAAAGGTTTACCACCCGCTTCAGATGGCGGCAATTCTGCACCAACTAATGCGCAAGGAATCTTAATCCCAGCACGTGCATTAGGAGCGCCACAAACGATTTGCAACTCTTGGCCAGTGCCTGCATCGACTTTGCAAACACGCAAACGATCTGCATCGGGATGCTGCTCAGCAGAAAGAATTTGAGCAACCACAATCTTCGTAAATGCAGGGGCTACTGAATGTTGCTCTTCCACCTCAAGTCCAGCCATAGTCATTGCATGACCTAAGGCATTGCTATCGAGTGAAGGGTTTACGTATTGGCGTAACCAAGATTCAGAAAATTGCATATGCGCTATCTACTATTAGAAGGTTGGCGAATTAAGCCGGAAATTGCGCTAAGAAACGGAGATCGTTCTCAAAGAAAAGACGTAAATCATCAACGCCATAACGCAACATCGTCAAACGCTCTAAGCCAGAGCCAAAAGCAAAACCGGTATAGCGCTCTGGATCGATTCCCATGTTGCGCAGTACATTGGGATGAACCTGCCCTGCCCCAGAAATCTCTAACCAACGGCCGGCTAACTTGCCGCTACCAAAGGCCATGTCGATTTCAGCTGAGGGTTCAGTGAATGGGAAATACGATGGACGGAAACGAACTTGCAATTCATTCGTTTCAAAAAAGGTTCTAAGGAAATCGGTATACACACCCTTGAGATCTGCAAAAGAAACACTCTCTGCAATCCATAAACCCTCAACCTGATGAAACATCGGAGAATGGGTTGCATCACTATCAACGCGATACGTTCTGCCTGGTGCAATCACTTTGATTGGTGGCATCACATCCGCGTTGGCATATTTGTTTACATGCTCACTCGCATAACGAACCTGAATCGGGCTGGTATGGGTACGCAATAGCAAAGGTTTCCCGTTGGAATCTTTACCATCAATGTAGAAGGTGTCTTGCATTGAACGTGCAGGATGATTCTCGGGACTATTTAAGGCGGTGAAATTAAACCA
>JBEGUE010000114.1:0-7884 GCA_041179045.1 Pseudomonadota bacterium | reverse complement strand
CGTTAGGCCCATCTGTGAAGCTAGAAACCATTATTGATATTGGGGGTGTTTTTACCCCAGCAAATGACCCGTGGATGGAGCAAGTTTTTGAGCACTGTACCAAGATTAACGGCGTTCGCCCTATAGAAAAGACTGTCTCTTATTTTACGGATGCGTCTGCCCTCAAGTCAAAAATTGGAAATCCGCCAACCGTAATATTGGGTCCTGGACAACCTGAAATGGCTCACCAAACTGATGAGTTTTGCTACGTTGATAAGATCGAGGATGCTACAAAACTATTTGCTAATCTCATTTCTGATTGGCAGAAGTCTTAAGACTCTAAATCTGCGGGCTTAAAGCTCGCTTCAGCAAATTCAGCCATATTGAGCAGTTTTTCATCTTCCCTGTAATTACTAATGAGCTGAATGCCGAGTGGAAGACCATTACTTGATTTCCCAACCGGTAACGCAATGGCTGGTGTTCCAATAAATGTCCAGAGTGAGCAAAAGATCGGATTTCCAGTAAATCCGAGCCCCTCAGGAGCCTCTCCCGTAGCAGGTGCTGCCAAGATTGCATCAAATTTTTGAAAACATTCAGCTACTGAGAGACGTAATTCTTTTTGAAGGTTTTGCGCTTTGATGTACTCACCAACTGAACAAGCATTGCCTTTGGCTATCAGCTCTTTCATATCGTCACTGAGTAGGTCTGGAAATTTCTGGAGATGCTTTTCGTGTATCACCGCAGCTTCACATGCCATGAGCACTGCCAAGGCCTCTATGCCATTCCAGTATTTTTGGGGCAGGCTAAGTTCCTGAATATCGACGCCTGATTTCTTCAGTAACGAAACGGCAGTTTCAACTGTCCGGAGCTGTTCTTGGCTTAGTAATTCATCAAAGGGCGTTTTAAGAACTGCTATGCGTGGTTTGCGGTTATCTAGGGCCTCATTCGCAGACCTCGAAATGAGTTCAGGAATGACAATCGCATCCTCCTCATTGATCTCCGTATTGCGAAGCAGGTTGAATGCATATCGACAATCCGCAACTGTTCTTGCGAAGAATCCAATATGGTCCAGAGAGCCAGAGACTGGGTGAGCCCCCTTTCGAGGAACAGCGCCAAAGCTAGCTTTGAAACCAACAACACCACAAAATGATGCTGGCCTAATGATGGATCCTGCTGTTTGAGATCCCAGTGCCAGGGGCACAATGCCACTCGCTACAGCGGCAGCCGATCCACTTGAGGATCCGCCGGGAGTGTGGGCGCTATTCCACGGGTTGGTAGTGGCTCCAGCATGGCGCCAAGCAAATTCAGTGGTCACGCTTTTGCCAAAAACAACGCCGCCTAAACTGCGGATTTTTTTGACAATTTCAGCATCTTCAGCCGGTACATTATCCCTGTAAATTGCTGAGCCATTGGTCGTTACAAAATCTTGTGTTGCAATGATGTCCTTCACCGCGACGGGAATCCCCATTAGTGGGCCGGCTCCTGATTGGTCCTGAAGCGCTTGCAATGATGCCCTCACTGTAAATGCTTTTAACTCGGGCTCAACCTGATCGGCACATCCTACACATTGCGCTAAATAATCCTCAACTTTGAGCTGTTTTTTTTGTATTTGCTCACATGCCTGCAATAGATTTAATGTTGGCTTTATCTGTCTCATGGTTATTTTTTTTGTATTGATGCCCTTACTTTATCACTGTCGCTGATTTATTGCCTATTTAGACGGGCACGAATTTCCACCCTTAATTAACCAGTATTTTCACTACTTTGCGCCCGTAATATTAATTACTAATAAAGTTCACAACTTCACAATTTCTGTAGTATAGTGTTACCAAAGGAGGTGAAATGAGAAGAGCGATACCAAAAACACATCAAGCTTTAGATTGGATAGGGAAGGGAATGACCGCAGCTCAGGCCGCTAGGAAGATGGAAATCTCAGAATCTAGCGTCTATGCCGCCTTAAGAAAAACCAAAGCAAAAGATTCAGGTTGTTGTCCAACATGTGGTCACAAATTAAGGAAATAAGATGAAGAAGACTCTATTGGCTGTTGTCTCAATCTCTGTAGCTGCATTTGCATATGCAAATACCTCATCGGATTCTTCTGAGTTGCTAAACCAGCAATGTAAGATTTCCGCTGAAGCAGTTTCTACACTTAAAGGCTTACGCTATGGCAATACCTCGATTCGCAAGGATGTTGCTGGATTAATTAACTTAAATCTCAAAGTTCAAGAGAATAAGGATGCAGCACAAATAACTCTTAACCGCATGGTTGATGATCAAGTCATATCAACATCAGCTTTAGAGGCGAAGTATTGTTCTTAATGCTTTATGAATGGGTTATTACCCAATCATCTATAAAGGCGTTTGATGACCCATTCATTTGAATGTCCAGAATGTGGCAATCCCCGTGGGATGCTCGGCGAATGTCGTCAATGCGGTAGTGAGGATCTTCCGATTCCGCATAGCGACACGATGGTTTTAAATCTCAAATTTGACAGTCCAAGTGCTGAGGAGGCTTTGGATCGACTGACTATTGGGTTGCGCCGGGCTTCAGCAGTGGGCATCAAGGCAATCATCTTGATACACGGTTATGGTGCTAGTGGTGAGGGTGGCAAAATTAAATGGGCTGTACATGACGCCCTTGAAAATAACTATTTCTCCGACCGTGTTGATGAATATCATTTCGGTGAACAAACTGCATTTGGTAGCGAGGCTTACCATGCACTTTTGAGAAGAAGGCCTGGATTAAAAGCCTATCTAAAGCATTTCAAAGAGGGTAATGCAGGTATGACGGTATTAATACTGTGATCCCTGTTGGAATTGCTTAGAATGGACTTATCCATCAAATCCGATGGTGTTAGCAAGGAGTGGCAATGACCGCTAAAAAATCGACAACTGTGCATGAAGAAGCTCAAATCAATTCTGAAAATTTAATGAGTGATTTCAAGGCGCTGATGGCAGATGCTGAGGAGCTAATTAAGGCTACAGCAAGCCACGACGATGGCCCGCTTGGCACAATCCGCTCAAAGGCTTTGGAGACACTCAATAGCGCAAAAGAAAGCCTTTCCTCTGTTGAGGGCACTATGACCGAAAAAGCTAAAGTCGTTGCTGAGCGCACTGATGATTTTGTCCATCGAAATCCTTGGGAGGCGGTAGGTGTTGCTGCTGGGATTGGATTATTGCTTGGTCTATTTATTCGTCGTCGCTAGGAATTCATGTCACAAGAAAATCTTTTCTCCGCACTAAAGAATCTCGTCTCTACCGGAGCTTCCATTGCTCAGACTCGTCTGGAGCTGATCTCTACTGATGTACAGATTGCGCGCACCCAGTTTTTAAGTCTTTTGGTGATGGTGATCTGCGCATTGTTTTTCTTATTCTTCGGCTTAGTGATGCTGGCTTTGCTCATTGTGATTTATAGCTGGGAGACTGATCGCGTCTTGGCGCTAAGCTTGCTTACCTGCGGTTTCTTAATGGTGGGCTGCATTCTTGCTTTGGTAGTTTTGCGTTCACTCAAGACTATGCCCAAATTATTTGAGGCAACCATTGCTGAGTTGGCCAAAGATCGCCAGGAGCTATCAAAATAATGAGTAAAACGCTAGCTGAACTTCAAGCTAGGCAAAAGGTGCTGCAGGAGCGGGCAGCCCAAGAACGTGCCGACTTTGCCTTGCATTTTGAGCCTTTAGAAAAGTCTTTGTCATGGGCTGATAAGGGTATAGATGTGTTTAATTTCATGAAGAGTACGCCGATCTTGTGGACTAGTGCATTCGCGGTACTGGCACACTACAAACCTAAGCTTGCCAGCAAAGTGCTCGCTGTAGGTTGGGGCACCGTCAAACTCCTCAAGGGTGCTAAGAGTCTTCTGTAGCTAGAGCTTAAGCAAGCAAGACCGTCTTATTGGCAATCCCATTTTGTGTCAAAGTCTCGCCACCACGTAAACCATCGATTTCTAGTAAGGTCACGGCCCCAGCTACTACAAAGCCAGCTTTTTTGAGTAGATTACTTGCCGCGACGATGGTGCCACCAGTGGCCAGAACATCATCCACAATCAAAACACGCGCATCGGCTGGCAAAATAGATTGTGCAATTTCTAGGGAATCGGAGCCGTATTCCAGGCCATAAGACTCTCGGTGGCTGGCCAGGGGTAGCTTGTTGGGTTTTCGGGCTAAAGCGAGGCCTTTGTGGGTCTTATAAGCTAGGGCAGTTCCAAAGATAAAGCCGCGCGACTCTATGCCCAGAATATGGCTGTGGGCGAACTGTTGGGCCAAAGCCTCGAGCCGTAATGTAGCTTCTTTCAATGCCTCAGGATTTGCCAAAAGAGGGGAGATATCCCTAAAGAGGATTCCTGGCTTAGGAAAGTCCGGAACTCCAGGTAGATAATCTAATAAATTCATTATTGGCTGACATGAACACACAATTACTCATTATTACCGCATTAGAGACCGAGCTGGATAAAAGCGCGTTGCCGGCGGGTGTCAATGTTGTCTATTCTGGAGTTGGGAAAATCAATGCCACTGCGGCAAGTATTCAGGCTATTCATCAATATCAGCCTCAACGGATAGTGAACTTTGGAACTGTCGGAAAAATCAACTCTGCACTAGAAGGCTTATTGGAAATCGGCAAGGTCATTCAGCGAGACATGATCACGGTGCCACTGGCGCCAAGGGGTCAAACCCCATTTTGCCCCAAACCATCTCAATACTTATCTCTTGGCGGTGAGCATGTTTGCGGTACTGGCGATAGTTTTGTAACGGCGCATGATCCTTGGTTGATATCCCAGGGAATTGATGTAGTGGATATGGAATTATTTGCGATAGCCAATATCGCTTATCAATTTAATATTCCATGGCAATCATTTAAATATGTGACCGATGATGCTAATGCAGATTCTGGTCATGAGTGGACGCATCGCGTAAACCACGGTCAGGAACTGTATCTAGAAAAACTCAAAGAGCTTTTGAGTGCTTAAGGCGAACCCAAAACAATCTCCTAATTACTCATGCAGATGAACACTCAAAAACCTTGGCTAAAAAACTATCTCGAGGGCGTTCCTCATGAGATTCATTTGGCAGGGCACACATCAATTGTTGATTTCTTAGAAGAATCCTTTGGTAAGTACCCCGACCGGATTGCATTAGAGTCGATGGGCCACAAAATCAGCTACCTTCAACTAGATATTTTGTCTAAAGACTTCGCTGCTTATCTACAAACTTTAGGTCTTGAAGCGGGCTCACGTATCGCTATCATGTTCCCGAATGTGCCGCAATACTTGATCGCCATGCTTGGCACACTACGTGCAGGTTTTGTCGTAGTCAATATCAATCCCCTTTATACCGCTCGTGAGTTGGAGCATCAATTACAAGACAGCGGGTCATCTATTTTGGTGATGCTGGAAAACTTTGCACACGTTTATCAAGAGATTGCTGCTCAAGAGCTTGTAAAGAAAGTGATTGTGAGTAGCATAGGTGAGAGTCTGGGTCCAAAGGGCGTCATCATCAATTTGATTGCTCGCCACATTAAAAAGCTGATTCCGCATTGGAACTTTCCTTGTGTCAAATTAAATCAAGCTCTCAAAATTGGTTCTGGCCACGGCTTTACTAAACCCAATCTGAGGCTGGACGACATTGCTTTTTTGCAATACACAGGTGGCACTACTGGGGTTTCTAAAGGCGCAGTTTTATTACATCGCAATATATTGGCCAATATCATTCAAATTGAATCTTGGCTTGAGCCCGCTCTGAAAAATCGACAGCAGCAGTTAGTGTTTTTATGTGCGCTACCCATGACACACATCTTTGCGCTGACCGCCTGCGGCCTGCTTGGAATGCGTAAGGGTGCTAAATTATTATTGGTTGCTAACCCCCGCGATATCACTGGCTTTATTAAGTTGCTGATGAAGCACCCTGATATCAATATTTTTCCAGGCGTTAATACCTTATTTCATGCGCTCATACATCGTCCAGAATTTAAACAGGTGAGCCTACCCAATCTCTTGGTGACCATCGGCGGTGGTATGGCTGTTCAAAAAAAGACGGCTGAGCTTTGGCAAAAAATGATGGGGGTACCGATTGCCCAGGGCTATGGGCTATCAGAAACTTCACCGGTGGTGTGTGTCAATACCCCATTCGTAAAAGAATTTACCGGCTCCATTGGCATGCCAGTGCCTAGCACCGACGTATTGATATTGGATGATGAGGGTATTGAAGTTCCCTTTGGCACACCTGGAGAGATTTGCATTAAGGGTCCACAGGTAATGGCGGGCTACTGGAATAGGCCCGAAGAGACTGAGCAATCTATGACGCCAGAGGGATATTTTAAGTCTGGCGATATTGGCATCATGAGTTCCGATGGCTTTGTGCAGATTGTTGATCGCAAGAAAGACATGATCGTCGTTGCCGGCTATAAAGTATTTCCCAATGAAATCGAGGAAGTGATCTCTCAAATGCCCGGCGTCAGAGAATGCGCTGTGATTGGATTGTCACACCGTAAGCTCGGTGAGATCGTCAAGGCCTATATTGTCAAAGACAAGCCTGAGCTGACTGAGGCCCAAGTCATTCAGTATTGCAAAGAGCAAATGACAAGTTACAAGCGCCCCAGAAAGATTGCTTTTATTGAGGAAATGCCCAAGTCTAATGTGGGCAAAATCTTGCGCCGCCATCTACGCGATCTATAAATAAACAAATAAACAGATAAACAAAAAAACTATAGGCCACCACCAAAGCGGTATTGCCAAGAAACTCCATACAAGTCATAGCTATTATTGGTTCTCGAATAAGTACCTGTACTTGCCGATAGCCGAATCGAATTACTCTTATTTACCGGGTAGGACATCGTTGTACCAAAGCGCCAATTCTCTTGACTGCCGTTAATTGGATTCCCATTGATGTAAGTTTGCCCACCAGTAAAGTAGGTAGCATCTACGGAGATCCAGGCAGTATTCTGAAAGTAATAAATTCCGTGTGTTTGTGTTGAGTAAACCGGATTTTGAGATAGCGAGTTACCGCCCATAAAGTTGGTATTGCTGGTGTAAAAAATGCCTGCACCAGCGAGCTCAAATCGCCAAGGACCAAGCGCTTTAGATACTCCTAGGCCTGGTTGAATGAACCAACGATTTGCACCCACGTTAATCAGTTGATTGTCGTTGTACTTACCCCAGGGCACCGATGCTGCAAGGCTGACACCAACAATCAGATCTTGCTGGTAATTCTTAAATTGATCTAGCGTTAATGCTGGAGCACCATAGAGGTTGATTGCTGCCTTGATGAGGGGGTCTGATAAGCCCTCGGTGCTGGCATTGACCGTACGCCCACCAATAGTGCTCGTACCAGTCAGTTGTCCATAAGGAAGAACCAGGGTGAGTTTGCCGGATTGACCCCCTGCATCAAAGATATGGGTGAGACCCATGACTTCGCTAGTGAGGGTGTAATTGCCAGCCTTAGCTTGTGCAACCCCAGCGCTGATGAAGTTAATCCCAACGGGTGCATTGGAATAGGTGCGCGCCTCAATTTCTTGGCCATACGATAGGGCTGGTAGTAAAGCACCTGTAATGATAAGTAGCCCAACGCCTATTACAAAAGTCCGACCTTGGAAGATGGAGAGTAACTTAATCATCCGAGTTGTATTACTCAAGCGTAATTAGTTGGGTTTTGATTTGTCACCAAACAAAATCTTGATGGTAGCGTTGCTGCCAAGCATGATGGTCATCCCCGTTAAGAGTAGATAAGGCCACACAATTAGCCAGTACACAATCGACATGGCTACTACACGTAAAGGATTGGATTGGCCAAATTCTGTCATGGAGATCAAGAACGGTTTTCCATGAATTAAGCCATGCACTCCAGCTTCCAAATAATTTAAGCCCAAAACAACAAGAAGATAAACGAGAGACTCCAAGAGTAGTGAGCTCACAA
>JBEGUE010000113.1:0-3467 GCA_041179045.1 Pseudomonadota bacterium | reverse complement strand
AAGGCAGATGATCGTGAAACACGTGGGTTCATCTCAATGACGATCATGCGGCCATCAACTGGATTAATCGAGAACTGCACGTTTGAACCACCAGTATCTACACCAATCTCACGCAATACCGCAATCGAGGCATTACGCAGAATTTGATACTCTTTATCCGTCAAGGTCTGTGCAGGAGCAACCGTGATCGAGTCGCCGGTATGCACGCCCATCGGGTCTAAGTTTTCGATTGAGCAAACGATGATGCAGTTATCAGCGCGGTCACGCACTACTTCCATCTCGAACTCTTTCCAACCCAAGAGCGACTCTTCAATTAAGAGCTCACGGGTTGGCGATAAATCTAAGCCGCGTTTACAAATCTCTTCAAACTCTTCACGGTTGTAAGCGATACCACCGCCTGATCCACCCATCGTGAATGAAGGACGGATCACTACTGGGAAACCTAAACTGTCAGTTTCTTTTTGAATACGTTGCTGTACTTCATGCGCTTCATCCATGGAGTGCGCAATGCCAGACTTCGCAGAACCCAGACCAATCTTGGTCATCGCATCTTTAAACTTTTGACGGTCTTCTGCTTTATCAATCGCCTCTGGTGAGGCACCAATCAATTCGCAACCGTATTTCTCGAGAACGCCATGGCGATGTAAATCGAGCGCACAGTTCAAAGCAGTTTGACCGCCCATGGTTGGCAAAATCGCATCAGGTTTCTCGGTGGCAATAATGCGCTCCACTACTTCCCAAGTAATTGGTTCGATGTAGGTAACATCTGCCATCTCAGGGTCAGTCATGATGGTGGCAGGATTACTGTTTACCAGAATGACTTTGTAACCTTCGTCACGCAACGCTTTACAAGCTTGCGCACCCGAATAGTCAAACTCACAGGCTTGCCCAATCACAATGGGGCCAGCACCAATAATCAGGATGCTCTTAATGTCGCTACGCTTAGGCATTATTTGCCCTCCTTATTACCAACAGCGGCAGCATTCATGAGCTCCACAAAACGATCGAATAAATAGGCAATATCGTGAGGACCCGGTGAGGCCTCAGGATGCCCTTGGAAACACAAAGCAGGCTTATCTTTCCAAGCTAAACCTTGCAGTGATCCATCAAATAAAGATACGTGCGTGACACGAATATTGTCAGGCAGAGTATTTGCATCCACAGCAAAACCATGGTTCTGGGAAGTAATTGCTACGCGCCCCGTATCCAAATCTTTTACAGGGTGGTTTGCACCATGGTGGCCAAACTTCATCTTTAGAGTTTTAGCACCTGCAGCCAAGCCCATGATTTGGTGACCCAAGCAAATACCGAAAGTCGGAATGCCCTTTTCAATAATTTCTTTTGCAGCAGCAATCGCGTAATCGCAAGGACCAGGATCTCCAGGGCCATTCGAGAAGAACACACCATCTGGGTTCATCGCCAATACTTCAGCGGCGCTGGTTTGCGCAGGAACAACCGTGAGTTCGCAGCCACGCTCTGTGAGCATGCGCAAAATATTGCGCTTCACACCAAAATCATAGGCAACGACTTTTTTGATTGGCTTACTGGAATCTAAAGTTCGATATGTAGGTTTGCCATCGGGGCCATGCAGGTCCCACTCAGCTTCACGCCATTGGTAAGGAGTTTTTGTTGTGACAACTTTAGCAAGGTCTAAACCAGCCATGCCTGGGAAGGCTTTAGCCAGCCCCAAGGCTTTCTTACTGAGGGCCTCTAAGTCATCACCCATCTTGCCAGCAACAATCGCACCAGACTGAGCGCCTTTGTCGCGCAGGATACGAGTGAGCTTGCGGGTATCGATGCCGGAGATGCCTACTACTCCCGCTTTGATCAGGTAGCTATCTAGAGTTTCTTCAGAGCGGAAATTCGAGACACGCTTAGACAAGTCTTTTACAACCAAACCAGCCGCATGAATCTGATTCGACTCAGCGTCTTGACCGTTTACCCCAACGTTACCGATGTGTGGGTAAGTCAAGGTGACAATTTGGCGTGAGTAACTAGGATCAGTAATGATCTCTTGATAGCCCGTCAGAGCGGTATTGAAGACAACTTCGCCAGTAGTTTCGCCAGGGGCGCCAATACTAAGACCGGGAAATATAGTGCCGTCAGCTAAAGCCAACACGGCGGGAGGAAAAGAAGGAAGCAAGGGTGACAAACCATCTCCAGTCCCTGCTCCATCCGACGCTCAACACCCCAAAAAGACCAACCCAGGACTGTTTGTGCGGGAGGTGAGTGTCTTTAAGCGCTAGGGTAATTTATTAAGTTTTGAACCCTTGAATCATACCAGTTTTGCGTATAAACCCTTGGATTCCCAGCCAATTGGGCTGGCAAGGTAATAAGCCCCTGAGTCACACGACCAAGGGGCTTATTTTTGATGCTGCCAAGCTAGGTTTAAGACTTTGCGCTTTGCTCGATGATGGTCTTAATTTGAGCTAAAACGGTTTGATCTTCCATCGTGCTGATATCACCAGGATCGCGCCCTTCAGCTATAGCCTGGAGGGCACGTCGAACGATCTTGCCTGAGCGGGTCTTGGGCAGGGCTGTGACTACATAAACTCGACCTGGACGAGCGATCGCGCCTAGAGTGGTATCTACGGTTTTCATGCACTCTGCCTCTAAGGTGGCAATGTTCGAGGCATCCTTTGGAATTACAAAGGCAATCGCAGCCTGACCCTTGAGTTTGTCCTCAATACCCACCACAGCTACTTCAGAAATATTGGGATGACCAGAAATGCTCTCCTCTATCTCACGAGTACCCAAGCGGTGGCCAGCAACGTTAATCACGTCATCAGTGCGGCCCAAGATAAAGAAGTAACCATCATCATCCTTGATACCCCAGTCAAAGGTAGAGTAAATGGTCTTGCCAGGAATGGTTTCCCAATAGGTGCTCACAAAGCGTTTGTCATCACCCCAAACTGTTTGCATGCAGCCTGGAGGCAAGGGGCCTTCAATCGCAATTACACCCTTCCGATCTGGACCCAACTCTTCCGAAGTAGCGTCATCCAATAGCTTCATGTTGTAACCAAATGATGGGACTCCGGGCGAACCAAACTTATGTGGCATGACTTCTACGCCCCGCTGAATCGCCAACATTGGCCAACCTGTTTCTGTCTGCCAATAGTTATCTACGATCGGCTTCTTAATCGCATCATGAATCCAGGTTGCTGTTGGCTCATCCAAAGGCTCGCCTGCTAAGAACAAAGCACGCAAGCTCGAGAGATCGTATTTTGTTAGGAAGGCAGGATCTTGTTTCTTAAGAACGCGAACTGCAGTTGGTGCAGAGAACATGACTGATACTTTGTACTTCTCAACCAGTTCCCACCAAATACCTGCATCAGGACGTAAGGGAGTGCCTTCGTAGAGAATGGTTGCCATGCCGTTAATCAATGGTGCGTAAATGATGTAGCTATGGCCTACCACCCAGCCAATATCTGAGGTGCAGAACATGGTTTCACCAGGATTACCGCAGA
>JBEGUE010000112.1:0-5321 GCA_041179045.1 Pseudomonadota bacterium | reverse complement strand
CGGTGGGTCCATCAATGGCGATGACTGGGGGCAAATTCATCATAAAGACTTTTGGGAGACGATCTTTGCAAACTCAGCAAAGTAGCTAGGGAAGGTTTTAGCGACACAACTAGGATCATTGATCTTCAGTGCATTAGGACCAAAAGCGGCCAATGAGAAACACATCGCCATGCGATGGTCATCATAAGTATCAATGCCTTCAGCAGGAGACTTCCAATTAGCGGGGGTTTGAGGAGCCTGCACCACGATGTAATCCGCGCCCTCCTCAACAATAGCCCCAACTTTTTTCAACTCTTTAGCCATTGCCGCAATACGATCCGTTTCCTTCACGCGCCAGCTAGCAATATTGTTCAAGCGCGTAGGACCTTCAGCAAACAAAGCTGCAACAGCCAAAGTCATTGCCGCATCTGGAATCTCTGTGCAATCGATCGTAATGCCGTTGAGCTTGCCATTGGCATTCTTAACGCCAGCAACTTCAATCCAATCTTCGCCCGATGAAATCTTCGCACCCATTAAAGCTAGTGCATCAGCAAAGGCAACGTCACCTTGAATACTCTCGCTACCAACACCTAAGACACGTACTGGTCCACCACCAATCGCACCGAGCGCCAAAAAGTAAGATGCAGAAGATGCATCACCTTCAACAGAGAGCACCCCAGGACTTTGATATACCGCATCAGAAGTCTTAGCAGGAATCACAAATGACTGCGCATCAGGACAAGCTACTTTGACACCAAAGCGCGCCATGAGCTTGAGTGTGATGTCGATATAAGGACGAGAAATTAATTCACCAATCACCTCAATCTTGACAGGATCTTTCGCAACCAAAGGTAAAGCCATCAGCAAGGCTGTCAAGAACTGACTAGAGACGTCACCGCGCACCTTCACAACATCTTTAATTTCAATATCAGCAGCAAGAATCTTGATCGGCGGATAACCTTCTTGTAATTCGTAATCAATCTTTGCGCCCACTTGTCGCAACCCATCCACCAGGTCCCGAATTGGTCTTTCATGCATCCGGGGAACACCTGATAAACGGTAGTTACCACCTTGCATGGCAAGGGCCGCTGTTAGCGGACGAATGGCTGTACCCGCATTACCCATAAAGAGATCTGCACTTTGCACTGGGAACTTGCCACTACAACCTTCAACCACACAGACTTTGTCAGCTTGATCAGTTACAGACAAACCTAACTGACGAAGCGCATTACGCATCACCTGAGTATCGTCAGCATCTAGTAAATTTTTAAGAGTTGTCGTGCCCGAAGATAGGGCGGCCAATAGTAATGCGCGATTCGAAATACTTTTTGACCCCGGCAAAACAATCGAGCCTTGCGCCGCCTGGAATGGTCCAATTTTGATATCCGGCAAACCACTCATCAAAGTATGTCCAAATCTTGACGTGCTTTACTAGCCTTGTTGAACAACTTCTCTAAACCTGAACCATCATTCTCATCAATCAATTTACGCATGTGTTTGACTATCAGTAGATATTGATCAAGCTCTTTCAGAACTGCAGTGCGATTACCCAAGCAAATATCACGCCACATCTCGGGACTCGAGGCGGCGATGCGGGTGAAATCTTTAAAGCCTGCACCCACATGACTGAGCTTTTGATCGGCGTCTTCTGAGTTCACGACGCTAGCCATCAACGCATAAGACAAGAGATGTGGCAAATGAGAGACTGCTGCATAGATCGCATCATGCTGGACACAAGAAATCTTTTTGACAACAGAGCCAGCTGACTGCCAAAAGCCTTCGATTAAATCCGTATCTTGCGGAGAATTTTCTTGCAGCGGACAAAGAATAGTTTGTTTACCCTCAAATAAATCCGCTTTTGCAGCGCTAGCACCATGTTGCGCACCACCCGCAATCGGATGGGCCGGCACAAACTGACAAGCTTTTTTACCTAAGACTTCTTTGGCAGCCAAAATCACATCACCCTTGGTACTGCCTGCATCGGTAATCATTGTTCTAGGTTCGAGATGAGGCTCGATGACTTCAAAGGCTGCGCGCATCTGCGCCACTGGCGTACACAGCACAATTACGTCAGCTTGCTTAGCTGCCTCAGCCAGATCTACTACAGCATCTATAGCACCCATCTTAAGGGCCTGATCTAAATTCGGAGCACTACGGCCGACACCCAAAACCCGATTGACTACGCCCGCTCTTTTTAATGCCAGACCTAAAGAAGCGCCAATTAAACCAACACCAACAATCGCGACGGTACCGTAATTACTAGATGGATTAATGATGGCCATTGGCTTATGAAATTTGTCTAATTGGTATTAAATTACTGCTGAGCCAAAATATCTTTAAGGGCCTCAATAAAAGCTGCATTCTCTTCGGGTAAGCCGATAGAAATACGTAACCATTGTGGCAAGCCGTAATTACCCACTGGACGAACAATGATGCCACGCTTAAGTAGCTCTAAATTAATACGAGCACCAGCGCCATCATCCTCGCCCACTTTCACCAGCACAAAGTTGCCAGCCGATGGAAGATAGGTTAGACCAAGCCCATCAAATGCTTGCGTCAGTTGAGCCAAACCAGCGCAATTTAATTCGAAGCCTTGCTGCAAGAAAGCAGCATCCTGAAATGCTGCGATCGCAGCTGCTTGCGCCAGACTATTCACGTTAAATGGCTGACGGATACGATTGAGCAAATCCGTCAAAGCAGGCTGAGCCACACCATATCCGATTCGTAAGCCCGCTAAGCCATAAGCCTTTGAGAAGCTGCGAGATAAGATCATATTAGGGAAGCGCTTCACCCAAGCAATCGCGTCATAGCGCTGCTCTGGGCTGAGGTACTCGTTGTAAGCCTCATCCAATACAACCACCACATGAGCAGGTACAGCCATTAAGAAATCTTCGATCTCTTTGGCAGTTAAGTAGCTACCGGTCGGATTATTTGGATTGGCCACAAACACCAACTTTGCTTTATCACCTGAGGCTTGAATTGCTTGCAACATGGCAGGTAAATCATGACCATACATTTCAGTTGCAGCCACTTCAATCGCCTTGGCGCCAACAGCTTGCGTCGCCAATGGATAAACCGCAAAAGCATGTTTAGAGAAAATTACCTCATCGCCAGCCTGAGCGACTGCGCGTGCAGCTAACTCCAAAATGTCATTACTACCATTACCCAAGGTAATCCAATCCGCTGGAACGCCTAAGCGTACTGACAAAACATTTTTTAATTCAAAACCATTGGAGTCTGGGTAGCGGCCTAAGTCACTCGCAGCCTTGAGCATCGCATCTTGCGCAGACTTTGGCATTCCTAATGGATTCTCATTGGATGCGAGCTTCACAATCTTGCTTTCATCAAGGCCGTATTCACGTGCAACCTCGCTGATAGGTCGCCCACCAACGTAGGGCGCTATCGCATGAATATGTTTTAAGCCGATATGAGATTTTGATGTCATGCTGAATGAGGATATGAACCAAGATTTTTATAAAAAGCAGCTGTCGTTTTTAACTCTTCCAAGGCCTTAGCAACTTTTGCATCTTCAGTGTGCCCCGCCACATCAATGTAGAAGTGGTACTCCCATGTTCCCTTGCGAGCAGGGCGGGACTCAAAGCGATTCATAGAAACACCATGCTTAGCCAAGGGCTCCAATAAACGATGTACGGCACCTGGTTGGTTGTCTACTGATAGTACGAGAGATGTTTGATCCTTGCCGGTAGGCTGGCACTCGTAAGTCCCAACCACAACAAAACGGGTGCGGTTATGTGGATCGTCCTGAATCTGCGCAGCTACTGCCTGCAATCCATAAGCCTCTTGTGCAGGATCACCCGCAATTGCCGCCAAGCTTGGATCAATGGATGCCATTCGGGCAGCCTCAGCATTGCTACTGACTGCCTGACGCTTTAGCTGAGGAGCATGCACACTCAGCCATTGCTGGCATTGCGCTAAAGCCTGAGCATGCGCGCAAACAGTGGTGATGCCATCCAAATTACCACTCTTAGTTAAGAGGTGATGGCGAATAGGTAACACCACTTCGCCGCTAATGCGCATTGGAGAATCTAGAAGCAAATCTAGAGTGCGAGAGATAGCGCCCTCGCTAGAGTTCTCAACCGGAACCACTCCGAATTGGGCTGCGCCCTTTTCAACAGCCTTAAATACTTCATCGAGACTATTGCAAGGAAGGCCTGCGATTGAGTGACCAAAATAGGTTTGCGCTGCTTGCTCTGAAAATGTTCCTACCGGTCCGAGATAAGCAATTGTTTGGCGAGCCTCTAAAGCGCGACAAGCAGACATGACTTCACGCCAAATTGCTGCAATGCCATCCGGCAATAAGGGGCCCTTACTGAGCTGCTGTAAGCGAGCCACAACTTGACGCTCACGCTCCGGCCTAAATACTGGTGATGAAAAGTCACCTTTAATATGACCAACCTCTTGAGCTGCTTTTGCACGCTCTGACAACAAATCCAAAATCTGCGCATCCAGCGCATCGATCTTGTCGCGGATTGGCGCTAGGCGCTGTTCTTCAGTACTCTGGTCTTTGGAGCTCATTAGGCACGTCTTTCAAAGTCACGCATAAATTCCACTAAGGCTTTGACGCCCTCCAGTGGCATGGCGTTGTAAATACTGGCGCGCATACCGCCTGCCGCCTTGTGGCCGCGCAAGGCAACTAAGCCTGCTGCATTAGATTGCTCGAGGAACTGGGCATTTAAACCTTCATCTTTCAAAAAGAAGGTGACGTTCATTCTGGAACGATATTCCTTAGGAATGCGATTTTCGTAAAGACTACTTTGATCTAAGAAGTTGTAGAGCAAATCCGCTTTTTCTTGATTACGTTTCTCGATCGCCTGTACACCGCCTTGCTTGAGTAACCACTTAAAACCCAGCCCAGCCATGTAGATTGAAAAAGTTGGTGGCGTATTGAGCATTGAGTCGGTTGCCGCTTGTTTAGACCAATCCCAAATCGATGGCGTAATTTTCATACTATGCCCCATCAAATCTTTACGTACGATCACAATCGTTACACCGGATGGGCCAATATTCTTTTGTGCGCCACCAAACCAGACGCCGCATTTTGTGACATCCATTTCTTTGGAAAGGATGTTGCTAGAAATATCCGCAACTAAGAGCTTGCCATTGACTTCAGGCACATCTGGAAACTCTACGCCACCAATGGTTTCGTTCGCACAGTAATGAACATAAGCAGCATCGTCCGATAGTTGCCAAGTAGAGCGATCTGGAATCGTATTGAATTTTTCAGATGCTGAAGATGCAGCTAGATGAGCAACACCATATTTTTCCGCTTCTTTAAATGACTTTTCAGACCAAACGCCAGTAACTAAGAAATCCGCCTTTGG
>JBEGUE010000111.1:0-17749 GCA_041179045.1 Pseudomonadota bacterium | reverse complement strand
GCTGAGCTCACTAAATACGCAGCTAATGCGATGTTGGCTACCCGCATCTCTTTTATGAATGAGTTAGCTAATCTGGCTGACTTAGTAGGCGCCGATATTGAAGCAGTGCGTCAAGGTATTGGTTCAGACTCCCGTATTGGTTATGGCTTTTTATACTCTGGTACTGGTTATGGTGGTTCTTGCTTTCCAAAAGACGTCTCGGCCCTATCGAAGACTGCAATCGAGCATGGTCGCGATCTCAAGATCCTGGATGCTGTTGAAGCAGTGAATGAAGCTCAAAAATATATCTTGGTAGAAAAGATTGAAAAACGCTTTGGCATTGACCTGAAGGGCAAGAAGTTTGCCATGTGGGGTTTAGCATTTAAACCCAATACCGACGATATGCGCGAAGCCCCGAGTCGAGTCATTATCCAAGAGCTAGTTAAACGCGGCGCCCAAGTAGTAGCTCATGACCCAGTAGCTATGCCCGAAGCCCAGCATTGCCTTGAGGTGGACTTTAAAGGCAACCCAGAAGGCCTCAAACAAGTAAGTTTGGTTGATGACCCGATGGCAGCAACCCAAGATGCGGATGCCCTAGTCATCGTAACCGAGTGGAAGGCCTTCCGTAGCCCAGATTTTGATCTGCTTAAAGCCAAATTGAAGAACCCGATTATCTTTGATGGCCGCAATCTGTATGAGCCACAAGCTATGCAAGAATTAGGTATTGAGTATCAAGGTATTGGTCGTCATAATTAATTAGCAGTACAAAAGAATCCATTAGAGAGATTAGAGGAATTAGTTACATCGTGGAAAAAGCTAACCGAGAAGAATTTTCTAAAGCCCGCTTATTGGTAGTGGGTGATGTCATGCTCGATCGCTACTGGTTTGGCGATACAAATCGGATCTCTCCTGAGGCGCCAGTACCAGTTGTTCAGGTAGGCAAGATTGATGAGCGTTTAGGTGGTGCTGCCAACGTAGCCCGTAACGTTGCAGCTCTTGGTGCTAAGACAACGATTTTGGGTGTGATTGGTGATGATGAGGCAGGACAGCGTGTTACCGATCTCTTGAAATCCAGCGATGTAAATAGCCAATTAGAAATCGATAGCAAGGTACCGACGACTGTGAAGTTGCGTGTCATTGCAAGACAGCAGCAACTCATTCGTTTGGATTTCGAAGAGGCGCCAAGTGAAGCAGCTTTGGCCCATAAGCTTGAGCGTTATGAAAAGCTTGTAGGTGATGCTGATGTGGTCATTTTGTCTGACTACGGTAAAGGTGCCTTAGGTCAAGTAGCTTTGATGATTGAGCAGGCGCGCGCTCAGAAGAAAATGATCCTAGTAGATCCAAAGGGCGATGACTACGCTAAATATCGCGGTGCCACCGTACTGACTCCGAACCGAAGTGAGCTGCGTCAGGTAGTTGGTCAATGGACTAGCGAAGAAGATCTCACCAAGAGAGCGCAGGATCTCAGAAAATCCTTAAACCTTGAGGCACTTCTACTGACCCGCTCTGAAGAGGGTATGAGTTTGTTTACTGATGCTGGCGTAAGCCATGTGAAGGCGCAGGCACGTGAAGTATTTGATGTATCTGGTGCTGGTGATACCGTCATCGGCACTCTCGCAGTAGCACTAGCAGCTGGCTGGCCACTCGAAAGGGCGATGGCTTTGGCTAATCGGGCTGGCGGTATTGTGGTTGGTAAGCTGGGCACAGCCACCGTTACTTCTGAGGAATTGCAATGACGATTATCGTAACCGGCGCTGCTGGGTTTATTGGTGCCAACATTGTTCAAGCGCTCAATGCGCGTGGTGAGAAAAATATCATCGCCGTTGACGATTTGCGTCCGGCGGATAAGTATCGCAATCTGGCAGATTTGGACATCATTGATTACCTTGATAAAGATGAGTTTCTGGAAGCATTTAGAAGCAGTCGTTTTGGCAAGGTGAGAGCTGTGTTTCATGAAGGGGCTTGCTCCGACACCATGGAAACGGATGGCATTTTCATGATGGCGAATAATTTCCGTTACACCATGGATTTACTTGATATCTGCACAGAGCAAAAGGTGCAATTACTCTATGCCTCGTCAGCAGCTACCTATGGTGGTTCTGATGTATTTATAGAGAGTCGTGAGCATGAGAAGCCGTTAAATATTTATGGCTACTCCAAGTTCCTATTTGATCAAGTAATGCGCAAGCGCTTTGCTGAAAAAGCCAATACTGCTCAAGTAGTTGGTTTCCGCTACTTCAATGTTTACGGCCCACGTGAATCACATAAAGGTCGTATGGCCTCGGTGGCATTCCATCAATACCACCAATACAAAGCCAATGGCAAAGTGAAGCTGTTTGGGGAATATGGTGGCTATGGTGCAGGCGAGCAAAGTCGTGACTTTGTATCGGTAGAAGATGTAGTAAAGGTGAATTTATATTTCTTGGATCATCCAGAAATCAGTGGCATCTTTAATCTGGGTAGTGGCCGTGCACAACCATTTAATGATGTTGCTCATGCGGTGGCTAATGCTATGCGCAAAATCGATAAGGCCAATCCTGCTAGCCTAGAAGAGTTAGTCAAAGAAAAGGCAATTGAATATATCCCATTCCCTGATGCTCTAAAAGGCAAGTACCAGTGCTTCACGCAAGCAGATTTAACTAAGTTGCGTGCTGCCGGATACTCAGAGCCCTTTCTCAATGTGGAGCAGGGTGTCAGTCGTTATATTGCTTGGTTATCGGCTAATGCGGATTTCTTGGCAAGTCCCTTATCTGGTAATTGACAACGAAAAAGACTCATTTAATAGTCTGTTAGGCTAACTACCGAGCTAAGTGCGCATCATCACCTTGAGTATTTGGGCTACTATATTACTTATAAAAACTAGGATAGTTCCTATGCGCAAACTCTCATTTTTCTCGGCACTCACTCTTTCTTTAGGTATTTTAGTAGCGCCATCTATAGCTTTTCCTGTGCCGAATAAGGATGAGTCTGATGTTGATATACAAAACATCAAAGCGCCACCCAGAGATATCAAAGATATTCTCAGACTGGTTGAGCAAACTAAACCTGATCTCGCCATTGTAGAGCGAGCCAAGAAGGTAGTTGCAACTGCCTTGCCTTCATCACAGGATAACGAGGTACTAAATCATTTCTATACTAGACGTTCAGCGGCATACGAAGATCTCGGTAATACTAGCGAGGCATTGAAAAACTTAGAAATAGCGGTAAATCAACACCCCTCTACCAACCCACGACTGCATTTAAATGACTTAATTGCTCTTAGTGTGCTCGAAAATTCGGTTGGTAAGCAGTCTAAAGCTATTGCCATCATCCAGAAAGCTCAGGCCTATCAACTAGCAGCCTTACCTAATTTGACCGGTTTTCAGATGACTATGGGTAGGCTATTGCTAACCTTCTACGTGAATTCAGGTAATTTTGGAGAAGCGAAAAAAACACTTGATGTACTTGAGGGAACGTTGAGCACTCTCAAAAGGTCTCGATCATATATGGAGTATGGGACCAATTGGGAGGCTGCATATGAAAGTGCTCGCGGAATTTATTTCTCTGGCCAGGGGCAATGGTTAGAGAGCGAGCGCTCCCTTAGAAAAACATTGCATTTTCTTGAGGCCCAGTATGGAAAGGTTAAAAATAGCTCATCAAAAATTGATGTAGTCGGAGATGAGGCTAGAACAGCTACAGATGCTACTAATAATCCCCGAGTCTATGTGACTCAAATTTCAAATAGAGAGTTGAATTTAGCTAATGTTTTGTTGAGACAGCGGAAATTAACTGATGCTGAATTTTATGCTCGTAAATCTATCACGCTGTCTCTCTCAAGCTTTGGTTCAAATTCGATTGAGGTTGCACGTGGTCTTAGAAGTCTTGCGACCATTGTTAACGAGCAAGGAAGGTATCCTGAGGCAGTGCTTCTCTCAAGGGCAGCCTTAAGTACAGTTAAGGCGGCTGGAGCAGCTGGTGCAAATACTACCCTTGCCTTGGCACAGAGATCGCTCGGAACTGCACTTGTGGCAGATGGTAAATATGCTGAGGCTAACCAAGTTTTTGAGGAAATGGCTTCTGCAATTAAAACCGATCCTGAGATGGCAAAAAGTTATCAGTTTGGAGATCTAGATTGGGTATTGGCAATGCTTAAAACTGGTAACTCCAATCAGGCCTTTCAAATGACTAGTGAGATGCTTAAAAAGCTTGAGACATCTTCTGATAAAAATTCACCGCGCGTAGCAATGGTGAGGGCATTTGAAGCTGCAAGTTTACAGGCCGAAAATAAATGGACAGAGGCGGATTCTGCTTTTAAGGCATCCATGCCCGTCTTGATCGATCAGGCACGAAACGATGCCGAGAATGACACAACGAGCATTAAGCAGCAGCAACGAATGACATTTCTTTTAGAGAGTTATTTGGCATCGTTAGCTCACACTGCAAAAACTGATTCCAATCAAGCTGCCTTGGCTGCGGCACAAGCTTTCCAGGTTGCTGATATTGCAAGGGGTAGTGGTGTTCAGAGGGCTCTTACTGCAAGTGCTGCTAGAGCTAGTATTAAAGATCCCCAACTAGAAGGCCTTGCAAGGCAGGAGCAGGACTTGCAAAGACGAATTAATACTCTTTCAGAGCTATTGACCGGCTTGCGCTCAGCTTCGCCTGATCAACAGTTGCCCGCTGTGCAGGCAAAAATTCGCAGTGACATTGAAGTATTTAAATCTCAGCGCGAAGCGCTAAAGAAAGAGATTGAGAAAAAATTTCCTGAATATGCCGAGCTAGTTGAGCCAAAGCCTGCCTCAATTGAGCGGACTCAACGTTTATTAAAGGCTGATGAAGTTCTGGTCTCTTGGTATTTTGCAGAGAGCGTTGGCTATGTGTGGGCAATAAGTAAGCAGGGAGCTCCACAATTTTCCCAATTAGCTCTTGGTCGAAAGCAAATGGCAAAACAAGTTACTCAGCTCCGTAAAGCCCTTGACCCTGGTGTATCAACAATCGATGAGATTCCTCCTTTCGATGTTGCTTTAGCCTATAAGCTCTACCAAGAGATTTTGGCTCCAGTGGAGGCAGGTTTTAAGGGTAAAAAAGTCATGCTGGTTGTGCCTCATGCCGAGCTTGGCCAGCTACCCATATCGTTATTGGTTACTCAAGCCACCACTCAGCCTTCTAAGGGTGGAGCGATCGCTTTTGCCGGATATAAATCTGTCCCATGGCTTACTAGAGATATTGCAGTAGCCCAGGTTCCCTCTGTAACAGCGTTAACAGCACTCCGTAGTTTGCCAGAGGGTAATCCTAATCGAAAGAGCTTTATTGGCTTCGGCGATCCTTACTTTAGCGGTGCTCAGGAAAAGAGCGCTCAAAAAATTTCCGGCGCACAGTTGGCAACGCGTGGTTTGCCTTTGAAATTGAGAAGCGCACCAAAGACTATGGGGGTAAGTTCTGCAGAGTTAGCACTGCTTCCGCGTTTGCCAGATACTAGTTTAGAGATTGAGGAAATTGGAAAAGTGGTTGGCGCCCAACCAAGCGATATCTTTTTGCATAAGCAGGCTAGCGTAAAGCAGGTAACTTCCATGGACTTATCTGACCGTAAGGTTGTTATGTTTTCAACTCATGGCTTGGTGCCTGGAGAGCTTAATGGACTGACTCAGCCAGCGCTTGCATTGTCATCCCCTGAAGTGACGGGTGACCAAGATGACGGTTTGTTAACGATGGATAAAGTTATCGCCCTTAAGTTAGATGCCGATTGGGTGGTGCTATCAGCATGCAATACAGCTGCTGGTGAGGGGTCCGGATCTGAAGCGGTTTCTGGTCTGGGTAGGGCATTCTTTTTTGCTGGGGCTAAAGCATTACTTGTCTCTAACTGGCCTGTAGATTCATTGGCCTCACGCCAGTTGATGACTGACTTATTTAAACGTCAGCAGCAAAACCAAGGGCTTACAAAGTCAGAGGCTTTGCGACAAGCAATGCTCAACCAAGTTGATCAAGGGGGTATGAGGGAGGGTAGTACGATGAAATACTCTTATGCGCACCCCTTGTTTTGGGCTCCTTTTGTAGTGGTTGGCGATTGATTTAATATCTATCAAATTACTTTTAACTGATTTTCTTATTTTGGAATGATGATGAAGCTTACTCAAATCTTATTTTTAACTAGCCTGATGATGGCAACTTCATGGGTTAGTGCGGCCCCTCTAATTAGTGCAAAAGAGGCTGCCTTGCCAGCGGCATCTGGAGCCCTAGCCACCAGAGGGATTTCTCGGGGTCCATCGGTGAAGCTGGTCTCCCCGGAAGCTGATACTCCGGTAAGCTCTCCGCTTGACTTCAAGGTCAACTTTGAAGCGCGCGGGGAGGGTAAGATTGATCCATCTTCAATCAAGGTTGTTTATATGAAATCTCCTTTTGTAGATTTAACGCCGAGATTAAAAAATTCTATTAGCGCATCTGGTATTGATTTTTCAAAAGCAGATGTCCCTTCGGGCTCCCATACAATCCGCGTAACAGCAAAAGATACTGATGGTCGAGAAACAAATACCGTTTTCACCTTAGTCGTTAAATGATGAATTGCCCATACTGCCTCTCTGAAGTTGCTGAAGAGGCATCAGTCTGTAAGATCTGCACGCGGGACCTCTATTTATTCAAGCCCATGATGGCGAAGGTAGCAGAGCTTGAGAAGCGTCTTGAAGAGATTCCGAATCAAGATGCCTATGAGCATCGCATTGCAGAATTACAATTATTGCTAGATGAACAAGTTCAAAAGCAAGTTGAGCCAAGAGGCCTTACTTTATCCATTCTGGATATTGCTCTATACATCGGCATTCCTCTTGCGCTCTTATTGGCTGCGCATGGCTTAATCTCGATTGTTTACGATACTAAGCCACTCTACTTAAGGCTGATCTCTATGATCCTGCCTTTACCTTTTGGGTACTTCCTATTTAAAAGTACTACCCGTAAATTATTCCCTTGGTTTATGGGGGTAGTATTTTTAGCCATTGCTTCTGTCATTGGCATGAGCTGGATGACTTCCTTGGTGGATGGGTCTCCAATTTGGCCTCAAAATACATTTGAATGGCGGGAAGTTTTGGAGTATTCCGCAAGTATCGCCTTTAGTTTCTTAACGGGGATGCTTCTTGGTGGGGTAGCTTATGCCAGCAAACAAAGGCATTTACGAAAAGCAGCTATCAACCCCTTTCTTAAGGCAGTTGTTACTGGGTTGGGTGAGGGGCGAATCTCGCCAACGAGTCTGCATGGTCTAATGAAAAAGCTACAGGAATATGGCGGAACTATCGTTGCACTTGGGACTACTGCCGTGTCTATTTATACTGGCTTAAAGGGAATTATTGGCTGAGTAAGTATTTCCTGATTTACTTGTCGTCCCCTTAATTTGGTCAACAGTCAACAGTCTCATTCGTTATAACTAGTCCACTTGCACTTTGTGTAAGTGGATTTTTTATTAACTGATGGAGATTAAATGAATCAATTATTAAAGTCCTTAGTATTTTCAGTATTTGTAGCTGTTTCAGGTTTAGCTGCCGCCTCACCAATTAATGTTAATACCGCCACTCAGTCCGAGTTAGAGAGTATCAAGGGGATTGGACCATCAAAGGCAAAAACAATCATTGCTGAACGTTTGGATGGTGGGCATTTTCAAGATGCCAATGATTTACAAAAACGGGTGCGAGGCATTGGTATGAAATCTGTAGAAAAGATGGTGGATAACGGTTTAACTATTGAGGCGCCAAGTTCTTTTCGTGAGCCGCATGGCCGCACCACTAAGGAGGGCCCAAAGGCTAGCAGGCGTGGCTCACGTGGCCAAAGTGGTTCTCGCCATCATTCGGATCGTGCGGAGCCAAGTCGCCGAAATTAAACCCTTTTACGTCTAGCCTAGCTTATGGCTAAAATGGTTTCATGAACACACCTTCTTACTTAACTATTTCTCAGACCGTGGGTAATACGCCCCTGGTTCGTTTGCAACGCATTCCGGGCGCTGAAAACGACTCCAAACATAATCTGATCTTAGGAAAGTTAGAGGGTAATAACCCGGCGGGGTCGGTAAAAGATCGACCTGCGCTGTCGATGATCCTGCGCGCACAAGAGCGTGGCGAAATTAAGCCTGGCGACACCCTGATTGAAGCTACCAGCGGTAATACTGGCATTGCTTTGGCAATGACTGCCGCAATGTTGGGCTACAAGATGGTTTTGGTGATGCCTGAAAACCAAAGTATTGAACGCCGTCAAAGTATGGCCGCCTATGGGGCGGAACTCATTCTGACAGCAGCTTCTGGCGGCATGGAATTTGCGCGTGACTATGCATTGCAATTACAGAAAGAAGGCCGCGGTAGATTATTGGATCAATTTGCAAATCCGGATAATCCACGCGCTCACATAGAGACGACTGGCCCAGAAATCTGGCGTGATACCGACGGCCAGGTGACGCACTTTGTCTCATCGATGGGTACCACCGGAACGATTACTGGAGTCTCCACGTACTTAAAAACCATGAACCCTAATATTCAGATTATTGGCGCTCAACCAGAAGAAGGTTCGCAAATTCCGGGTATTCGTAAATGGGCACCTGAGTATCTTCCCAAGATTTATCAGGGCGATAAGGTTGATCGTATTGAGTATGTAAGTCAGGCGGATGCTGAAGAAATGGCTCGCCGCCTTGCGGCCCAAGAGGGTATCTTCTGCGGTATTTCTGCGGGTGGTGCTTTAGTAGTTGCCTTGCGAATCGCTCGCCAAGTTGAAAACGCGACGATTGTCTTTATTGTTTGCGATCGTGGTGATCGCTACCTATCTACTGGTGTTTTTCCGGCGTAAGACTTTCAAGTTTCGGTATTAAGTCTGCTTTGATTTTTTCTTATGGGTAGTTTTCTTGGGTTTGGATTTAGCTGAATCGCTCCCCTTTGCTTCAGACTTTGCCTTAGGTGCGCTGACCGGCACTACGCTTTGGTTCTTGTAACCAAGGGCTTCTGCAAACTCTGCAACACTTTGTGCGTAAAAGTAACTGCGGTTGTATTGCACAATCGTCAGAAAGTTATTTAAGCCAACTACATAGCGAACCTGATCATTGCCATCTTTATCGGGATAAGGAAGATCAACAATGAGAGCCTTACTTTGTGGCTCAACACCACCAGATTGAAGGTCGCCTCGCTCATTACTAAGAATGCCTTTAGTAATGAGCTCTTGAATAGTGTATTTCAGTTGAGGCTCACCATCAGCCAGGAGTCTTGCATCACTAATCGCTGCTTCCTGTACGGGGAAGTAAATCGGCATCCCTGGCTGCCAGCCATGTTTTCTCATAAAGTTGGCAACGCTGGCAATGGCATCTTTGGGACTTTGTTTAAGATCAATTCGACCATCCCCATCGCCATCCACTGCAAAGTTACGGATGCTGCCAGGCATAAATTGGGGCAGGCCAATTGCACCTGCATAGGAGCTATTTTGATTGAGGCAGCCATTAAAGCGAGATGGGCTTAATCCTTGATTGCTATTGTTTGCTGGTAAGCTGCCACCGCCCTCAGTCCAGCACATGAGAATGAGTTCCTGAAGCTGATCTTTAAAGAGTTGTTCTCTGCTTGCTTTATTGGGGGTATCGGGATAGCTGAAGGCTAGGGTAGAAAGCACATCCTTTACTCGAAAATTTCCAGTTTGACGGCCATAGATGGTTTCAATTCCAATGATAGACACAATGACTTCAGCTGGAACACCAGACTCTTGCTCGACTTTACTCAAGAATGTCTGGTTTTGTTCCCAAAAATTTTTGCCAGCCTTCAGGCGAACCGGCTCAATAAAGCGCTTGCGATAAGCCACCCAATTCTTTTTAAAGCTACCCGATGGGGGTAGCACTAATTTGCGAATAGAGGGAATCGTTTTGGCATCTGAGAAGCCTGATTCAAGGCTTGCCTGAGGGATTCCCTGGGTTTGAGCAATTTGAGCTATTAACTGGTTAAGGTTTTGGCTAAAACGGGCTTCTGCCGCAACATCCTCAGACTGGTTTACGATAGTCTCTGTGGCACTAGCTTGCTGAACACGGGTATTGGAGCAGGCGCTAAGTAGTAGCACTGCTAATAGTGTTAGGGAAAGGCAGGAGACGCGAAAATTCATGGGTATGAGGATGGATTTTTGAAGAGTTGGCAGATTTAATTAAATTATAAAAACTACAGTTTTGCTATTGAGGATTTCTAGTAATGACAACAGGATACATAACTCATCCAGATTTTCTAAAACATGAGATGGGTAGCCATCATCCCGAGTGCCCAGAGCGTATTCAGGCAATCAATGATCAGTTAATTCGTAGTGGCATCGATCGCCTTTTGCATCACCTAGATGCTCCATTGGCAACTGAAGAGCAGCTAGAGTTAGTTCATAGTCCAGATCATATTGCTTTTGTTAGAGAGCGCTCACCAGCAAGTGGTTACTTTATGCTCGACGGCGACACTATCATGAACCCCCACACTTGGAGTGCTGCCCTACGCGCAGCTGGCGCCGCTATCGCTGGCGTTGATGCGGTAATGAAAGGTGAGGTTGAAAATGTATTTTGTGCAATTCGCCCCCCTGGGCATCATGCAGAGCCAACCCGCTCAATGGGATTTTGCGTTTTTGATAACGTTGCTGTAGCAGCGCGTTATGCGATGGAGACATACGGCATTGAGCGGGTAGCAATCATTGACTTTGATGTACATCACGGCAACGGTACCGAAGCGGCATTTTTTAATGACCCCAATGTACTCATGTGTAGTTTCTTTCAGCATCCGTTTTACCCATACAGCGGCTTAGATCGAGCGAGCAATATGGTGAATGTTCCCTTGCCGGCATCCACTAGAGGAGATGTAGTGCGTTCGATAGTTGAGGAGCAATGGTTGCCACGTCTGCGGGATTTTGAGCCAGAGCTCATCATCATTTCTGCAGGCTTTGATGCCCATCGTGAGGATGATTTAGGTCAAATGGGCTTGGTGGAGGACGACTATGCCTGGATTACTAAGCAACTCAAAGGTGTTGCCAATCAATATGCTCAAGGTCGCATCGTCAGCTGCTTAGAGGGTGGCTACAACCTATCCGCCTTGGGTCGAAGTGTAGTGGCGCATGTCAAGGCACTTGCTGATATTTAGTTGAAGTCAGATTCCAGAAATCTAGAAACAGAAAAGATCCATATTTAAGGAGCGCATGGCTAATATTTTTGAGCAGGGCTTAGAGCGTAATTCTGCAAACTTCACTCCGATTACCCCCTTATTGTTTCTGGAGCGATCCGCCCAAGTCTACCCAGATCGTTTGGCGGTGATTCATGGCAAGTTTCGTCAGACTTGGGCTCAAACTTATGAGCGCTGCCGTCGCTTAGCAAGCGCCTTACAGAAGCAAGGCATTGGCTTAGGTGATACGGTGGCTGTGATGTTGCCCAATACGCCACCAATGGTTGAGGCGCATTTTGGAATTCCGATGTCTGGGGCGGTATTGAATGCTTTAAATACGCGCCTTGATCCCGAGTCAATTGCTTTTATGCTCAATCATGGCGAAGCAAAAGTCGTGATCGTAGATCCCGAATTTTCGGGAGTGATGAAAAAAGCCCTTGAGATAGCCAAGAAAGAAAGTGGTCGTGAGTTTCTGGTGATTGATGTCGAGGAAAAAGAGTTTGATATCCCTGGTGAGAAACTCGGCAAGCTCACTTATGAAAAGTTTTTGTCTGCAGGTGATCCTCAATTCGATTGGCAAGTCCCTGCGGATGAATGGCAAGCTATTTGCTTAAATTACACCTCAGGCACTACCGGCAATCCAAAGGGCGTGGTGTATCACCATCGCGGCGCGGCGATCAATGCTATCTCGAATATTTTGGACTGGGATATCGGCAAGCATCCCACCTATCTCTGGACGCTCCCGATGTTCCACTGCAATGGCTGGTGCTTTCCATGGACAGTAGCGGCGCGTGCTGGCATTAATGTATGTCTACGTCGTGTGGATGCACAAC
This sequence comes from Pseudomonadota bacterium, assembly GCA_041179045.1. Classification (GTDB taxonomy): domain Bacteria; phylum Pseudomonadota; class Gammaproteobacteria; order Burkholderiales; family Burkholderiaceae; genus Polynucleobacter. Next base: position 5,838 of record JBEGUE010000111.1, on the reverse strand, counting down.
ATATATTTGCCGCTATTAAAGAGCACGGTGTCACCCATTACTGTGCCGCTCCAATTGTGCACAACCTATTGGTTAATGCCCCTGACGCATTAAAAGAGGGTGTGCCTGTAGGTGTAAAAGGCTTGATCGCAGGCGCTGCACCTCCCGCATCCATCATTGAGGGAATGGAAAAGTTGGGGTTTGATTTAACGCATGTCTATGGATTAACGGAGACCTATGGACCAGCAGCGGTATGCGTTAAACAAGATGAATGGAATGATCTTGATATTGGTGAGAGGGCTCGTCTCAATGCTCGCCAAGGCGTTCGCTATCACCTGCAACAAGCCATTGCCGTTCTTGATCCCGAAACTCTCGAGCCGGTCCCTGCCGATGGCGAGACCATGGGTGAGATTATGTTCAAGGGCAATATTGCCATGAAGGGTTACCTTAAAAATGAGAAGGCAAGTAAAGAGGCTTTTGAGGGCGGCTGGTTTCATTCGGGTGATTTGGCGGTAATGAATCCCGATGGCTATGTGAAGATGAAGGATCGTAGCAAAGACATCATCATCTCTGGCGGTGAAAATATCTCCTCTGTAGAGGTTGAAGATGTTCTTTATCGCCACCCAGCTGTCATGGCTGCTGCAGTAGTCGCCAAGCCAGACCCGAAGTGGGGGGAGACACCTTGCGCCTTCCTGGAAATCAAGCCCGGAATAGAAGTTACGCCAGCCGACATCATTGCCCATTGCAAGCAGCATCTAGCTGGTTTTAAGGTGCCAAGAGCCATAGTGTTCTGTGAGCTACCAAAGACCTCTACTGGCAAGATTCAGAAATTTGAACTTCGTAAGCAGGCTGGCTCGGCTTCAGCCATCGATGTCTAACACCAGTTAAGGCTAGACGGATAAAATAGTAGAGTTACTCAAAAATAGAGATCCAGCATGAAAATCTTAGTGGCAGTAAAACGTGTTGTTGATTACAACGTCAAAATTCGGGTGAAATCAGATAACTCCGGTGTTGATCTAGCAAACGTCAAAATGAGCATGAATCCATTTGATGAGATCGCAGTGGAAGAGGCAGTTCGATTGAAAGAGGCTGGTGTGGCTACTGAAATAGTAGTAGTTTCTGCTGGTCCCGCTCAATGTCAAGAAACGTTGCGCACTGCTTTAGCGATTGGCGCAGATCGCGCCATCTTGGTAGAGACCGATACTGAATTGCAGCCCTTAGCCATTGCAAAAATTCTCAAAGCGCTTTCTGAAAAAGAGCAGGCTCAGATCATCATCTTGGGTAAGCAGGCGATTGATGACGATAGCAATCAGACGGGGCAAATGTTAGCTAGCTTGATGGATATTCCGCAAGCCACTTTTGCCTCTAAAGTAGTAGTTGCTGATGGTAAAGCGAACGTCACTCGTGAGGTGGATGGCGGATTAGAAACCATTGCGATTACCTTACCAGCAGTCATTACCACTGACTTGCGTTTGAATGAACCACGTTATGTCACTTTGCCCAACATCATGAAGGCCAAAAAGAAGACTTTAGAAATTGTTAAGCCTGAAGAGCTTGGTGTTGATATTACCCCGCGCCTCAAAACCCTTAAAGTAGAGGAGCCACCAAAGCGCTCTGCTGGTGTGATAGTGGCTGATGTAGCGGCTTTGGTAGATAAACTTAAAAATGAAGCGAAGGTGATTTAAATGGCTGCACTCGTTATTGCTGAACACGATAATCAATCCATAAAGGCCGCAACGCTCAATGCTGTTGCTGCCGCTTTGCAGTGCTCACCTGAGGTAGATGTTTTGGTTGCTGGTAATCAGGCTGATGCTGCTGTAGCTGCTGCTACGCAAATGACTGGGGTGCGTAAGGTGATTCAAATTGACGCACCTGCATTGGCGGATCAATTAGCCGAACCTTTAGCTGCTCAAATTTTGATGGTTGCTAATGCCTATAGTCACATCTTGGCTCCAGCAACTGCCAATGGTAAGAATGTATTGCCACGCGTTGCCGCTAAGTTAGATATAGCGCAATTATCAGATGTCACTAAGGTTATCTCGCCCGATACCTTTGAGCGTCCAATTTATGCAGGCAATGCGATTGCTACCGTGCAATCTGCTGACCCAGTTAAAGTAATTACGGTTCGCACTACCGGTTTTGATCCTGTTGCTTCAAGTGGTGGCTCGGCTGCGGTAGAAAAGCAAGCAGCTACTGAAGTTTCTGGTGGATCCTCTTTTGTGGGTCGCGAACTCACGAAGTCAGACCGTCCTGAACTCACTGCCGCCAAAATCATCGTGTCTGGTGGTCGTGGTTTAGGCTCTGGTGAGAAGTATCAAGAGATTATTGCGCCCTTAGCCGACAAGCTCGGTGCAGCACTAGGCGCATCTCGCGCTGCAGTCGATGCAGGTTATGTTCCAAATGATTATCAAGTTGGTCAGACCGGCAAGATCGTGGCTCCGCAGCTGTATGTTGCCGTTGGTATTTCTGGGGCTATTCAGCATTTAGCGGGTATGAAGGACTCCAAGGTGATCGTAGCGATTAATAAGGATCCTGAGGCACCAATTTTTAGTGTCGCTGATTATGGTTTAGTTGCAGACCTGAATATCGCCGTCCCTGAATTAACTAACTTACTTGGTTAAGATGTTTACGAGGTCTCTTTAACTAACTTCACCTCTGACCTATAGGAATATCTATGCCGTATGTAGCCCCAGTAAAAGACATGCTATTTGTGATAAACGAATTAGCGGGGCTACCTGAGATCGTTGCTTATCCCTCCTATGCTGAAGCGGGTGCTGATGTAGATTTAGCTCCAGCGATTTTGGAAGAGTCTGCCAAATTTAATCAAGATGTTGTGGCGCCACTCAATTGGCCTAGCGATCAAAAACCTAGCTCACTTAAGGATGGTGTCGTCACTACTTCTCCTGGCTTTAAAGAGGCTTTTGAGCAATTTGCTTCTGCAGGTTGGCAGGGTGTTGTTCACCCCGTAGAGTTTGGTGGTCAAGGTTTGCCAAAGCTCATTGCCACGGCGTGCTTTGAGATGGTCCACTCGGCTAGTTTGTCTTTTGCTTTATGCCCCATGCTAACTGATGGTGCGATTGAGGCTTTATTGACTGCAGCAAGTCCTGAATTGCAAGAGCGCTATGTGCCTAAGATGATCTCCGGGGACTGGACTGGATCCATGTGTCTTACTGAGCCTCAAGCAGGCTCAGACTTATCCATGGTGCGTTCTCGCGCCGTGCCTGAAACGGATGGCACATACAAAATTTTTGCTACCAAGATCTATATCACCTATGGTGAGCACGACATGGCAAAAAATATCGTCCATCTCGTACTAGCCAGAACACCAGATGCACCAGAAGGTGTGAAGGGCATTTCCTTATTTGTAGTGCCAAAGTTTTTAGTAAATGCAGATAGTTCGCTAGGTGAGCGCAATGATGTTCATTGTGTCTCGATTGAGCATAAGCTGGGCATCAAGGCCAGCCCAACTGCAGTCTTACAGTTTGGCGACCATGGTGGCGCAACCGGCTACTTAGTTGGCGAAGAAAATCGCGGCCTGGAATATATGTTTGTGATGATGAACGCAGCCCGCTTTGCGGTGGGTATGCAGGGTATTGCAGTTGCAGAGCGTGCATATCAAAAAGCAGTGCAATATGCCAAAGATCGAGTTCAGAGTCGTGATCTAGCGGGCTCCCCAGGCCCTGTAGCAATCATTCATCAGCCTGACGTGAAACGGATGTTGATGACCATGCGTGGCTATATTGAGGCATCTAGAGTTTTAGCGTATTTTGCGGCAGCTGCTTACGATACGCAGCATGCCTCGCCTGATGAAGTAGCGCGTACACAGAATCAAGCTGTATATGAATTCTTGGTACCGATTGTGAAAGGCTTTTCGACTGAGATGTCGATCGACGTTGCGAGTTTGGGTGTTCAAGTGCACGGTGGCATGGGCTTTATTGAGGAGACGGGCGCAGCACAACACTATCGTGACGCTCGTATTCTGACCATCTATGAGGGTACTACAGCTATTCAGGCAAATGATTTGATTGGTAGAAAGACAGTGCGTGATGGTGGCGCAACTGCGAAGCTGTTTTCGGACAGAATCCAGCAAACTGAAAAAGATTTAGCAAGCAGTGGTACCTCAGATGCAAAAGCGGTATTGAAGCAATTAAGCCCAGCACGTGAGGCGTTTGAAGCTTCAGTAGATTACATTGTGGCAAATGCAAAAACAGATATCAAGGCAGTGTATGCAGGGAGTTTTGCTTACTTGCGTTTATGTGGCCTAGTATTGGGCGCGTGGCAAATGGCACGTGCTTTACTAGCTGCACAAGAATTGCGTGCAGGAGACCCAAATTTCTATGATGCCAAGATTGCTACGGCACGCTTCTTTGCAGAAAACCTATTGCCACAATCTCAAGCTCTAGCAACTTCGATCTTAGAGAGCGGTCAATCCACCAATGCGCTGACGGCGGAGCAGTTTTAAGATTTAAATAACTGCCGCAGCCTATCAACAGTTGCTGATCAAAAAGCTACCCGCATTACTGGGATAGCTTTCTTGCTTCTTGAAGTTGGGAGATGAAGAATTGTTCAAACGCAATCGCCAAGAAGGTCATCATCACACCGGCACCCAAGACCAAAGAAAAAATCACCGTCAGCACAACTGGCCAACCGGATTGAGTTGCTCTGCTAGGCTCTAAACCTAGATTAAATTGGGCATCCCACTTTTCATCGGCGCGTAAGCCATAAGCGATGGTGGTTAGCCAGCTGGCTTCAAGGGTGATGAAGCCGAAGGTAATGAGCACCCAGCCCGGTGCAGAGTGAAAGTGCGTATCTTTGAGAATTAACCAACCAGCGATTCCGCCGATGAAAGAAAGTAGTTGCGCCCAGCCCCAGAAGGATTTCAATCCTTGTAAATAAAAACAGTTCAAGCCAGTTCCAGGAAAAAATAATCCAAGTGAGCAGAATAGGAGTTTGTATTTTTTCATTCAGACTTTCAGTGATGGGTTATTGCAATGGTGAACTATTTTTTATTTCGATGAATTGCTTTTTTGCATAAAACTGAGGACTTCGCGATCTGCGCCAATCATTAGCAGTTGATCGCCGTTGCGCACAATTGAGCGGTAATCATTTAATTCGTAGAGAAACTCATTTTCCAATTCCATGCGTTGGGGCGTACAGGCCATCTTAGTGCTGACGATTTGATCTAGCGTAAAGCCTCTGGCATTCTCATTAATGCGTGCAGTAAAGCGATTACAGCCAGTTGATCCGCTGACGCGCTCGCCATTGGCATCAAAAGCGATCTGGATGGGATTGCCATTTTCGCCTTGGGGAATTTGTCGGGCGCGTACCTCCCCTTTGCTGTTGGGTGCAAGATTCCAGCGAACGAGCTCCCATTTGGTATTGCGAAACTCACTACTCGGAGGGCTGGTTTTGGCGGTGCAGGGCGGGATGACATTGGCGCAGGCCGTCAAAAAACCTAAACTGAGGAAAGAAAGAGTGAGAAAAAAGCGCTCTAGAGAGCCTTTGGAGGGGCTAAAAGTGGCTATTTTCATGACAATATTTTTGTAAGTTGTTGTTTTTAATAATAATTTTATATTTCACTGAACACCATTCTACTGTTGAAGCTAAAGAGGCGTTCGCTTAAATAGGTGGATCAAGTAGGGGTTTTCGTCTAGAATATGAGGTTTTCCGCTATACCGTGCATTTGTTTTGTTAATTTGCTCGCATAGTTGGAGCCCAAGATTTTGTAGTAATTTCACTGGGTTGTAATCAACCTGTTTTCATTTTAGATTTTAAGGAATAAGTATGGTCGTCATTCGACTGGCACGCGGCGGTTCAAAGAAGCGCCCTTTTTATAGCATCGTGGCTACAGACAAGCGC
>JBEGUE010000110.1:0-3972 GCA_041179045.1 Pseudomonadota bacterium | reverse complement strand
AGAAGGCTTCGCAACTGCCACTGACTTGGCTGATTACTTAGTTAAAAAGGGTTTGGCTTTCCGTGATGCTCACGAAGCAGTAGCGCATGCAGTCAAAGCCTGTGTGGGTCGTAACTGCATGCTCACCGATTTATCACTGTCGGAATTGCGTTTTGCTTGTGGCTTAGATAACCGTCCTGAGCTCATGGGTGATGATGTGTTTACCTTACTGACTGTAGATGGTTCCGTGAATTCTCGTCAACATGCTGGTGGCACGGCGCCGGCACAAGTGCTCGCTGCAATCAAACGGGGTCGTGCAGATCTCTAATTCGCATGGGCTTTTGGGGAACGCTCTCAGCGGGAATTGACCGTGTAAATCAATTCCTTGGCAAGGCAGCCAGCATCATGATTCTGCTGTCTTGCGTAGTATCAGCAGTTAACGCCCTACTTCGTTACAGCCTAGATATCAGTAATAACTGGCCACTCGAATTACAGTGGTATTTGTTTGCTGCCGCTGTCATGTTGGGGGCTGCATACACCCTCAAGCGCAATGAGCATGTTCGAGTCGATTTAATTTACTCGCAGCTTTCTGAGCGCGGACGTCTTTATGTTGATCTCTTTGGCTTGATTGTTTTTTTATTGCCCGCTTGCTTATTGTTTGCGTGGCTATCTTGGACTACTTTGTTTTACCCGTCCTGGTTAGTTTCAGAACATTCACTCAATGCAGGCGGTTTATCACGCTACCCCATTAAGTTTGTTGTGCCATTTGGTTTCTTCATGCTGAGTCTTCAAGGTCTATCAGAAATCATTAAACGTATTGGCGCCCTCCAAGGTAAAGCAATATTACCTGCCGCTGGTCTCCATTATGAAAAGCCCATGCAATGATTCCACTTGAATGGATGCCACCGCTGATGTTTGGCGGACTCATTGTGTTTATGTTGATCGGTTTTCCGGTGGCTTTTTCTTTAATGGCCGCAGGATTGTTTTTTGCTGGCATTGCGATTGCTGAGAATTTCTTTGGTATGCCGTTTTTGCAAGCTATTCCCCAACGCATCTTTGGCAGCGTTCTTGCTAATGATCTCCTATTAGCAATTCCCTTCTTCACCTTCATGGGCGCCATTCTGGAACGTTGCGGCCTTGCAGAAGAAATGCTGGACTCCATGGGTCAGCTATTTGGGCGCATTCGGGGTGGGCTGGGCTACTCAGTCATCATTGTGGGATTCATTTTGGGGGCGATTACTGGCACAGTAGCTGCTCAGGTGATCGCTATGGCGATGATTTCCCTGCCAGTGATGATGCGCTACGGCTACAACATGCGCTACGCTACGGGCGTTTTGGCGGCTTCTGGGACCATTACCCAGCTGGTGCCCCCCTCTTTGGTACTGATTGTGCTGGCCGACCAATTAAAGACTCAAAGCGGTAGCGCCGATGTGGGCAGCATGTATCTGGGCGCCTGGGGCCCTTCGCTGCTGCAAATTGGTCTATTTGCTCTTTATACATTCTTCCTCTCTCGCTTCAGACCTGACTACCTACCTGCGGCCCCAGAAAATGAGCTGACCCTCAAAGGCTGGGCGTTATGGAAAAAATGTCTATTAGGGATCATTCCCTCGGCGGTGCTGATTTTCTTGGTACTGGGAACCATCATGACTGGCATTGCCACGCCAACCGAGTCTGGTGCCATGGGTGCGATGGGTGCACTACTCTTGGCATGGATACGCAGGGCCAGCATTCCTAATCTCAAGGGATTGATACAAGAGGCTTACCAAAACACGATGCGCATTACTGCCATGGTGATATTCATATTGATTGGCTCTACTTGCTTCTCAGTAGTCTTCCAAGGTGTTGATGGCGGTCACTGGGTAGAAGCATTATTTTCAGATCTACCAGGAGGCTGGATTGGATTCTTGGTTGCTGTAAATCTGTTTGTTTTTTTCTTAGCATTCTTCTTGGACTTCTTTGAAATCGCTTTCATCGTTGTGCCCTTGCTTGCACCAGTCGCAGTCAAACTACTGGCACCAGTATTACTTGCTTCTATGAATGGCAACCTCCAAGCAGCGGCCAGTGCTGCCCTAGTGTGGTTTGGTGTCATGCTGTGTGTCAATATGCAAACCTCATTTATGCATCCCCCATTTGGGTTTGCACTGTTCTATTTGCGTGGCGTTGCGCCTAAGGAAGTCAAAAGTAGCGACATCTACTGGGGCGCATTACCCTGGGTTGTTCTGCAACTCATCATGGTTGTGGTGGTTGCGGCATTCCCAGCGCTAGTCACCACCTTGCTAGATAAGCCCGCGGCAGTAATCCAGAGTCAAGACTTTAATTTCACAGGAAGTGAAGAGGCTAAACCAGACTCATTACCAAACAAGGTTGATGAAGATGCGCCGGTAGTCTTTCAGTTAGATAAGCCAGGTAAATAACCATCTTTAATCCGCAATTATTAATAGTGATATCGGCAAGCAATAACCACAAGCTGATCTTTCTCGATGGCGTAGACAAGACGATGAACATCATCAATTCGTCTAGACCAAAATCCCGATAGACTTTCCTTTAATTCCTCAGGCTTTCCAATGCCATCCTCAGGATTTCGCATGGCATCTTTTATAAGTGCATTAATACGCCTTAAAGTTTTTTTATCTTGCCCTTGCCAGTAAACATAATCGGACCATGAAGCACTTGTCCATACAACCCTACTCAGCATCTACAAGATTCTTTTCTTTGGTTTGCCCTTTGCGATATTGCGCCAATGATTTCTCCAAATGTTTTACGTTAGCTGGAGATTTTAATAAATGGAGTGTTTCCATCATGCTGTTATAGGTATTCAAAGACATCACTACAGCATCATCAGCATCTCTGCGAGAGATGATGGCTACATCACAATCACTCACCACTTGATCGATTACTTGTTTAAATTGGTTTCTTGCGTCAGAAAAATTAATTACTCTCATGACTCATCCTTACTTGTTCAATATATTGTACAAGTATAGTTAAAACCCCCTTCACACGCAAGCAAGAAAATACCCTGCAAAAGCAGGGTATTACGAGGGATTAATTACTTAAACTAGATCACAGGGTGATATCCGGCTCCTGCCTTACGCAGTCAACGTAGTACTCACTACTGCCATTGACATCACCCTTTACTAATCCATGAATATCAGTCTCAAAGCCAGGAAATTGCGCATTGAAGTCACGGGCAAAGTAGAGATAGTCAATGATGCGTTTATTAAATCGCTCACCCGGAATCAACAGCGGAATACCTGGAGGATATGGAGTGACTAGCATTGCAGTAATGCGATCTTCGAGTTGATCTAAAGGAACGCGATCTACTTTTTTGTGCGCCATCTTTGCCCAAGCTTCTGAAGGCATCATCGCTGGCACCATATCGGAGGTGTACATCTCGGTAGTCATACGAGCCACATTGCGGCTCTTATAGAACTCATGGATCTGCTGGCAAATATCTTTGAGGCCGACGCGCTCATAGCGAGGGTGCTTGGCAACAAATTCTGGCAATACCTTCCACAAGGGGGCGTTCTTATCAAAGTGGTCTTTAAATTGCTGCAGCTCAGTTACCAGAGTGTTCCAGCGACCCTTGGTGATGCCGATGGTGAACATGATGAAGAAGGAGTACAAACCGCACTTCTCTACGATTACGCCATGCTCAGCCAAGTACTTGGTTACGATGCTCGCCGGGATGCCCATAGAACCGAAGTTACCTTCGACATCTAAACCAGGCGTCACTACGGTTGCCTTAATGGGGTCGAGCATGTTGAAGTCTTTGGCTACCTTACCAAAGTCATGCCAGCTAGCATTAGGCTCCAGAATCCAGTCCGAACGCTCTCCAATACCTTCTTCAGTTAAATGGTCTGGACCCCAAACCTTAAACCACCAATCCGCGCCGAACTTATCATCCACCTCACGCATGGCACGACGGAAATCCATTGCCTCAGCAATCGACTCCTCAACCAGTGTAGTGCCGCCAGGGGACTCCATCATGGCAGC
>JBEGUE010000109.1:0-12459 GCA_041179045.1 Pseudomonadota bacterium | reverse complement strand
ACAACAAAACAAGGTTCCGCCAGCGGCTTCATCAGTTGGACTTAAGGCGGCAGCACTATGTTGGCCATGCTCCACCTGACCTTCTAAAACCTTGCCTTTACAGGATCCACAAGCACCATTTTTACAGCCATAGGGCAGGGTGATGCCCTGCTGTAATGCTGCTTCGAGCAGAGTTTCATCCTGTTGGACGGTAAATTGTTTGCCGCTCGCCTTGAGCGTGACTTGGTAAGACACTCTCATTCCTTTCAATAAATCGTTACGATGTGATCTATGCAATCTTTTGGTAAATCTCGAATCCTGATCGTTGGCTGTGGTGACATTGGTCTGCGTGTTGCCAAGCAGCTCGCTCTCAGTCATCGCGTATACGCCTTAACTTCCCAGAAAACCCGTTTTCAGGAGTTGAGAGCGGTTGGCGCGATTCCGATTTTGGGGGATCTGGATAAGCCCGATAGCTTGTGGCGCTTAAGTGGACTAGCGCAAACTGTGATCCACTTGGCACCACCCCAAAATACAGGTCATCGTGATTGCCGAACTCGCAACCTCCTCCGAATTTTAGCCCAAGGCTCTGATACTGTTGGGCGCTTGATTTATGTCAGTACTACCGGTGTTTACGGGGATCATGGGGGTGGCAGGGTAAGTGAGGTAACCCCAGTCAAGCCCCAAAGCGAGCGAGCCAAGCGAAGAGTGGACGCAGAAAACTGTCTGCGTCTTTGGGCCCCAGCTCATGGAGTCGCTCTCACTATTCTTCGAGTACCGGGCATTTATGCTGCCGACCGATTGCCAGTGGAGCGCATTCAGGCTGGCACGCCCGCCTTAAACCCAGCTGAGGATGCTTACTCGAATCACATACAGAGCGATGATTTAGCAAGGTTGATTTGTGCCGCCATTTATCACGGCAAACCGCAACGCGTCATTAATGCTTGTGACGGTGGTGAAACTAAGATGGGTGATTATTTTGATGAAGTGGCTGATGCGTTTGGCTTGGATCGACCCCCAAGAATGCCTGCTGAGCAGCTGGAGAAAATCGTATCTCCCATGCTCTGGTCTTTTATGCGGGAGTCAAGGCGCGTAAGCAATGCACGGCTGGCAGAATTAAAAACTCCGTTACGCTATCCCAGCGTTGCCGAGTTTTTAAAAACTATTTCCAAGAATCCTTAAGGCCGACCGTACGATTAAATACCGGTTGACCTGGTTTGGAATCGCTTTGATCCGCAACAAAGTAGCCATGGCGCTCAAACTGAAAGCGATCTTCAGCTTTGGCGTCCTTCATGCACGGCTCTAAGTACGCAGTAATCGTTTGCTTCGAGTGAGGATTGATTGCCTCAAGGAAATTTTTATCGCCACTATCGGGATGTGGATCATTAAACAGATGGTCATAAAGACGTACTTGTGCAGGCACAGCCTCTGCCGCGCTAACCCAATGAATATTACCCTTCACCTTGTAATTGTTTGAGCCGGGAGTGCCGCTCTTGCTGTCTGGGAAGTGAGTTGCATTAACTTGAATCACCTTGCCATTGGCATCGACTTCAAAGCCGGTGCATTCAATCACAAAGCCATGACGCAAACGTACACGTCCACCCGCTTGATCGCCAATCGGTGGATAGAGTCTAAAGAACCCCTTAACGGGCTCTTGCATAAAGTCATCTTCTTCAATCCACAATTCTTTTGTGAAATGAAACTCGCGATTACCCCATTCTGGATGCTGTGGATGGCGCGGTGCTGAGCAAGGCTCGCTCGCGGATGCGTCAAAGTTTTCAATCACAAGCTTGAGTGGCTTCAGAACCGCTGTGGCCCGTGGCGCCTTGGTCTCAAGATCATCCCGTAAGGCTTGATCTAGGGTGCTCATGTCAATCCAGCTATCCGCTTTGGAGACGCCAATGCGTTCACAGAACAGACGAATACTCTCAGGCGTATAACCTCTGCGACGAATACCTACGATGGTTGGCATCCGTGGATCATCCCAGCCATCCACATGTTTTTCTTCTACCAATTGCAGTAGCTTGCGCTTGCTAGTGATGGTGTAAGTTAAGTTGAGGCGGGCGAATTCATATTGATGTGGAACAGGATTTTTGAAGATTCCTAGCTCCGCTAATGAGGCAACAATCCAATCGTAGAGTGGGCGATTATTTTCAAACTCTAGAGTGCAAATTGAGTGAGAAACATTTTCCAAGGCATCAGAAATACAGTGTGTGAAATCATATAAAGGATAGATGCACCACTTACTACCAGTGCGGTGGTGATCTACATGGCGAATGCGATAGACCACGGGATCGCGCATCACGATATTCGGATGCGCCATATCAATCTTTAAGCGCAGTACATGCTCACCATCTTTATATTTACTGTCACGCATCTCACGGAACAAGGCAAGATTCTCATCGGGAGTGCGATCGCGATACGGACTATTTTTCCCAACTTGGCCAAAGTTGCCACGATTAGCGTGAATATCATCTGCGCTCTGACTATCAACATAGGCTTTGCCATTTTGCATCAGGATTTCGGCAAACTCATAGAGTTGATCAAAGTAATCGCTCGCGTGATACAAGTGCGTGCCCCAATCAAAGCCAAGCCATTTGACCGCATCCAAAATACTGTCAGCGTACTCAACATCTTCTTTGACTGGATTAGTGTCATCTAAGCGCATATTGCAACGCGCACCGCCCGCTTGATTGTTGTAATCAGCGGCTAAGCCAAAGTTGAGGCAAATACTTTTTGCATGACCAATGTGAAGATAGCCATTGGGTTCTGGTGGAAAGCGCGTAATGATGGAGGGGATGGTTTGGCCATCTCGATTGCTGCGGTTTTGGTAGGCGCCACTTGCTAAGTCATGATCAATGATCTGACGCAAAAAGTTGGAGGGCTCAGCAACAGTGCCGGCAGGCGATTTAGATGGTTTGCTATCTTGGGACATGCGCCCATTGTAGAGAAAACCCCTGCCTATCAAGAAAAAAGCCCGCAAACTGCTGCGGGCTCGTTTCTGGGAAGCGCTCGAGAATTACTCTTCTACGAAAGCCTCTTCACGGGTTTTCTTAACCGCAGGCAAAGCTACGATCACCACCAAGAGGGCTGCTGCAATGAGCAAGCCTAAAGAGAGTGGTCGGGTTACGAAGGTTGTGAAGTCACCGCGTGACAACAAGAGGGCGCGACGGAAGTTCTCTTCCATCATTGGTCCAAGCACGAATCCCAAAAGCAATGGGGGCGGCTCGCAACCCAATTTAAAGAAGAGGTAACCAATCAAACCAAAGGCTGCGGTCACATAAACATCAAATACGGTGTTGTTTACGGTGTACACGCCGATACAGCAGAACACCAAAATTGCTGGGTAGAGAAAGCGATAAGGGATCTTCAAGAGCTTTACCCAAATACCAATGAGTGGCAAGTTCAAGAGAATCAACATCACGTTACCAATCCACATTGAAGCAATCAAACCCCAGAACAAGGCTGGATTGCTAGTCATAACTTGAGGGCCAGGCTGAATATTGTGAATCGTCATCGCACCAACCATCAATGCCATTACGGCATTTGGTGGGATACCTAAGGTCAGCAATGGAATGAAGGAGGTTTGTGCGGCAGCGTTGTTTGCTGCTTCAGGACCTGCTACACCCTCAATTGCGCCCTTACCAAACTCATGGCTGTATTTAGAGGATTTCTTTTCAACTGAGTAGGCGCCAAAGGCTGCCAAAGCAGCGCCGCCGCCTGGCAGGATACCTAGGATGGAGCCGATTGTGGTGCCGCGCAAGATGGAGGGAATCATGCGCTTGATATCTTGCTTAGAGGGAACCATGCTGGTGAGCTTGTTGAGGAATCCCTCGTCATCGCCAGTTTTTTCCAGGTTACCCATGATTTCCGCAAAACCAAAGACACCCATGGCAACGGCTACGAAGCCAATGCCGTCACTTAATTCAGGGATATCAAAGGCATAGCGTGATACGCCAGAGTTCACGTCAGTACCGATCAAGCCCATCAAGAGACCCAAGATGATCATGCCGATCGCCTTGATCAAAGAGCCTGAGGCTAGTACGACCGCACCAATCAGTCCTAAAACCATTAAGGAGAAGTACTCAGCGGGACCGAACTTAAATGCCAGCTGGGAAAGTGGCGCAGCAAATGCAGCCAAAACCAGTGTTGCTACGCAACCAGCAAAGAATGAACCCATACCGGCAGTAAAGAGGGCCACACCCGCTCGACCATTTCTGGCCATTTGGTAACCGTCAATCGCCGTTACTACCGAGGACGTTTCCCCCGGTATGTTGAGCAAAATCGCAGTGGTAGAGCCGCCGTACTGTGATCCGTAGTAAATACCGGCCAACATAATTAAGGCAGCAATTGGAGGCAATGCGTAGGTGGCTGGCAGCAACATCGCAATGGTTGCGATTGGGCCTAGGCCTGGCAAAACACCAATTAAGGTACCCAAAATACAGCCAATCAGGCAGTACATTAGATTTTGTAAGGTAAACGCTGTGTCGAAACCGAGCGCTAAATTAGCAAATAAATCCATTTTTAGAGTCCCGGTTCGTTATTGTTGTAGGAATACTGGTAGGAGTGGGAACTGAAGCTTGAGGCCCACAACAAAGACTGAGTAGGTAAAGGTCACCAGGAAGGCTGCATTGATCAGGGAGCCTTTCCAGGTGAACTCTTTGCTGGCACTAGCTGAAACCAGCACCAAGACCACTACAGCCACTAAAAAGCCCATGCGGGGCAGTAACAAGGCATAGAGCACAACCGAGCCTGTAATCTGCGCAATGATTTTCCAATTGAACTTAGGAATAGATTCAATTGCAGCCTTTGCACCCATGGACTTCACCAAGACTAAGAGCCCTATGAGAGTCATCAGGATGCCGAGCCAAAATGGGAAGTAGCCAGGCCCCATCTTGGCTGCCGTACCCATGGGGTACTGGGTAGCTACGATGGTGAAGAAAAGGCCAATAACCATGTACATGATTCCGGCACCAAAATCCCGTTGATTGCGAATTTTCAAGTTGAGCTCCTCGTATCGACTTAATTGCCGATCTATTTATTAATGTTACGGGATTGTAAGGCAGGATTGAGGTGCTTTACCAAGGGTTTGCCCCCGACAAGTGCCAATGCGATAATTATTGACATGAAAGTCTCTCAAATTCGCCAGGCGTACCTGGATTACTTTGCCCAAAAAGGCCATCAAATTGTCCCATCCAGCCCTGTAGTGCCTGGAGATGACCCAACCCTGTTGTTCACGAATGCGGGGATGAATCAATTTAAAGACGTTTTTTTGGGTTTTGATAAGCGTCCTTATAGCCGTGCGACCACAGCTCAAAAATGTATCCGTGCGGGCGGTAAGCACAATGACTTGGATAACGTTGGGTATACGGCCCGTCACCACACCTTCTTTGAAATGCTGGGTAATTTCTCTTTTGGGGATTACTTCAAGCAAGATGCTATTCAGTTTGCTTGGGGTCTATTGACAGAAGTCTTTAAGCTGCCAGAAGAAAAGTTACTGGTCACTGTGTACGCAGATGACGATGAGGCTTATGAAATTTGGAACAAACAAATCGGTGTTCCAGCTGAGCGCATTATTCGCATAGGCGATAACAAAGGCGCTCGTTATGCCTCAGATAACTTCTGGATGATGGGTGATACAGGTCCATGCGGCCCTTGTACTGAAATCTTCTATGACCACGGCCCACATATTGCTGGCGGCCCTCCTGGTAGTCCTGATGAAGATGGCGATCGCTATATTGAGATCTGGAATAACGTATTCATGCAGTTCAATCGCGATGAAGCGGGCAATATGCATCCATTGCCCAAGCCAAGCGTAGACACTGGTATGGGTCTTGAGCGCATTGCGGCAGTGTTACAGCACGTGCACTCGAACTACGAGATTGACCTCTTTGTGAATTTGCTCAAAGCAGCTAAAGAGGCTGTTGATGCTGCCGGTGGTGAGAACTGCGATCCAAGTAGCCCATCCCTCAAAGTCATTGCTGATCACATTCGCGCTTGTAGTTTTATTGTGGTGGATGGCGTGATTCCGGGTAACGCTGGTCGTGGCTATGTGCTCCGTCGTATTACACGCCGTGCGATTCGTCATGGCTATAAGTTAGGCGCGCGCAAACCATTCTTTTACCAACTAGTTCCTGCTCTTGTAAAAGAGATGGGGCTTGCTTATCCTGAGTTGCAAGCAGCAAAAGATAAGGTGAGTGAGGTCATTAAGCAGGAAGAAGAGCGTTTCTTCCAGACAATCGCTAACGGTATGGAAATTTTGGAAGGCGCACTTGCTGGCGGCGCTAAGACCGTTGATGGTGAGACTGCTTTCCGTTTGCACGACACTTTTGGATTCCCATTGGATCTGACTGCAGACGTGTGCCGTGAGCGCGATGTCACGGTGGATGCTGAAGGCTTTGATTTAGCAATGCAAAAGCAGCGCGATCAAGCTAGGGCGGCCGGCAAGTTCAAGGTAGCCCAAGGCTTGGAGTATTCCGGGAAGCCAACCCAGTTCCATGGCTATGACACTTTAAAACATGAGGGCGCCAAAGTAACTACGCTCTATGTTGACGGCACTGCTGTGCAGTCTATCAAGGCTGGTGATGCGGCAGTGATCGTTTTAGACAACACCCCTTTCTATGCTGAGTCTGGTGGACAGGTTGGTGATAAGGGTGAGTTGCGCAATGAAGCAGTGCGCTTTGCGGTTGAAGACACTTTCAAGATTCAGGCAAATGTTTTTGGGCATCAGGGTGAAGTGCAAGAGGGTGAGCTCAAGGTGGGTGATTCACTAAACGCTTTGGTAGATGTTGAGCAAAGAACTGAAACTATGCGTAACCACAGTGCTACGCATATTTTGCATAAAGCATTACGTGAAGTCTTGGGTGACCACGTACAGCAAAAAGGTTCTTTAGTTGATGCCAGCAAAACCCGTTTTGATTTCACTCACAACGCACCGATTACTGCGCAAGAAATTCGTCAGATTGAAGATATTGTGAATGCTGAGATTTTGGCAAATACTGCGACTTCTGGAAAAGTGATGTCTTTAGATGATGCTCAGAAAACTGGCGCCACGATGCTTTTCGGTGAAAAGTATGCTGACGAAGTGCGCGTGCTAGAAATCGGTAGCTCTAAGGAGTTGTGCGGCGGAACTCACGTTGCACGTACGGGTGATATTGGTAGCTTAAAGATTGTTTCTGAAGGCGGTGTAGCAGCTGGCATCCGTCGTGTTGAGGCAGTCACCGGCAGAAATGCCTTGAACTTCTTGCAGGGCTTGGAAGATAAAATCAATGAAGCGGCGACGATTCTGAAGACCCATCCAGGTGATTTGGTGAATCGCGTTGCTCAACTTCAAGAAAGCCTGCGCCAGGCTGAGCGTGAGTTGGATAAGGTCAATTCCAAGCTCGCAGCAAGCCAAGGTGACGAATTAGCTACGCAGGCGATTGATGTCAATGGCATCAAGGTCTTAGCGGCCCGCTTAGATGGTGCTGATGCTCAAGTCTTGCGCGAAACCATGGACGCTTTAAAAGCCAAGCTGAAAACAGCGGCCATTGTCTTGGCTTCTGTGCAGGGCGATAAGGTCAGCTTGATTGCTGGTGTGACTACAGATTCGATTGCTAAAGTCAAAGCAGGCGACTTAGTGAACTTTGTTGCCCAGCAAGTTGGCGGCAAGGGTGGCGGTAAGCCAGAAATGGCGATGGCCGGCGGTACCGATCCAAGCAAGTTGGGTGCGGCCTTGGCTGGCGTAAAAGATTGGGTGGCATCTAAATGAGTGATGTGATCGAATTTAATCTCGAGGTCGATGCAATTGGTATGAATTGCCCGCTCCCAATCTTGCGTACCAAGAAAGCCTTAGCCACCATGCAGTCTGGTGAAGTGCTGAAGGTGAAAGCTACGGATGCTGGTGCTGCGCATGACTTTCCTGCATTTGCAAAGCAGACCGGCAATGAACTGCTCTCAAGCACCACAGAGGGTGATGTATTGGTTTTCTTCCTCAAGAGAAGATAAGGTGCTCTCAAACGCTGAGTACTAAGGAAAAAGGCAGAAAGTAATTTCTGCCTTTTCTTTTATCAACTTCGAGATTGACTTTGAAGTCTAGAGTAAAGAGCGGCTTTTTAAGTAAGCCGCAAACTCAGTGCTGACTTCTGGATGGCGTAAGGCAAATTCCACTGAAGCCTTGAGGTAGCCAAGCTTGCTACCGCAGTCATAGCGCACGCCATCGTATTCATAAGCAAATACAGGCTCTTCTTTAAGTAAAGAGGCGATCGCATCGGTGAGTTGGATTTCACCGCCAGCCCCGGGCTTCAGATTACGAATGTGATTAAAAATGTCTGAAGAAAGAACATAGCGACCCACTACGGCTAAGTTGGATGGCGCATCCTGAGGCTGTGGTTTTTCAACTATGCCATCTAAGCGGTAGATGCCTTTGGATATCTCTGCTCCGGAAATAATGCCGTAGGAGCTACTTTTAGAGGGGTCGATTTTCTCCACCGCTAAGACGGAGCCATTTTGCTCATCAAATACTTTGAGCATTTGCTTTAGTACTGGTGGCTGACCATCGAGCAAGTCATCTGCCAGGATGATGGCAAAAGGTTCATCACGCACGAGCTTTTCTGCGCATAAAACTGCGTGACCTAAACCCAAAGCTTCAGGCTGGCGTACATAGACACAATCCACATGGCTAGGTTTTACGCTTCGAACGATCTCTAAAAGAGCTTGTTTATTTTTTGCTTCAAGTTCAGCCTCAAGCTCGTAAGCCTTATCAAAGTGATCCTCGATGGCACGCTTACTGCGACCGGTCACGAAAATCATTTCGGTAATGCCGGCAGCAATGGCTTCCTCAACCGCATACTGAATGAGCGGTTTATCCACTACATTGAGCATCTCTTTCGGGCTGGCCTTAGTGGCTGGCAAGAAACGGGTGCCCAAACCGGCGACAGGGAATACGGCTTTGGTAACGGCTTTAGTGCTTAATGGCATTGCAATTCCGATCGGTTTTATTAATGCTTTATTTCAGTCGCTCTAATTGTGCAACAAGCTTCTCATGGTTTTGCTCAAAGCCAGTAAGACGTTGCTTTTCTTGAGCTACCACTTCTTCGGGCGCGCGAGCTACGAAGCTTTCATTACCAAGCTTGCTACGTGCCTTGGTGATCTCATTCGCTAAGCGCTCAATTTCTTTGCCTAGGCGAATTCTCTCAGCTGCTACGTCCACTTCAATTTTGAGTAATAACTTTAAATTGCCAACTAAGGCCATGGGAGCGCCTGGAGCATCCTTTTCTAAGGCAGACTCGTCATCGTAGATTTTGACTTCAGATAGTTTGGCTAAAGCAGTCAGGTAGGGACTTGCCTTTTTCAAGAAATCCTGCGGCCCACTAATCCAGAGGGGCACCTTAAGTGCTGGAGAAACCTGCATCTCCCCACGTAGGTTACGGCAAGCATCCACAATCGACTTAATCTGGGCTACCCAAGCTTCGCTTTGCTCATCAATCTTATCGAGTTGAGCAACTGGGTATGGTTGTAGTGCAATAGTTTGCTTATCTTGTTTAGCCAGCTCTTTGCCAACTTTCGGACCAACGGTTTGCCAAAGGGTTTCAGTAATGAATGGAATCAGTGGATGAGCCATGCGCAAGATTGTTTCTAGAACGCGTAGCAGGGTACGGCGAGTGGCGCGTTGCTGTGCAGGCGTTCCAGTCTGGAGCTGTACCTTGGCTAACTCTAAATACCAATCGCAATACTCGTCCCAAACAAACTGATAGATGCTAGTAGCAATATTGTCAAAGCGATAGTTTTGGAAACCTTTGGCAACATCTACCTCAGTTCTTTGCAGTTGAGAAACAATCCAACGATCTGCTGGAGAGAAATCAAGCTGCCCTTCTGGACCGCATTGGCTGTCACAAGGAGCAAAGCCGTTCTCTTGATCATTGCCAGGGCAATTCATGAGAACAAAACGAGTGGCATTCCAGAGCTTGTTGCAAAAGTTGCGATAGCCTTCACAGCGCTTCTGATCAAAATTAATGTTGCGACCCAGTGACGCTAGTGAGGCGAAGGTAAAGCGTAGGGCATCTGTACCAAACGCAGGAATGCCTTCCGGAAATTCCTTCTTGGTTTTCTTGCCAATACTTTCAGCCTGCTTAGGATTCATCAAGCCAGTAGTGCGCTTAGCAACTAGGTCTTCAATCTTGATGCCATCAATTAAATCGATAGGATCCAAAGTGTTGCCTTTGGACTTACTCATTTTTTGACCTTCAGCATCACGAACCAGACCGTGTACATATACGGTATTGAAAGGCACCTTACCAGTGAAGTGGCAGGTCATCATGACCATTCTGGCTACCCAGAAGAAGATGATGTCAAAGCCTGTTACCAATACTGAAGATGGTAAGAAGTGATTGAGTGCAGGCGTCTCCTCAGGCCAGCCTAATGAGCTAAATGGCACCAGTGCAGAGCTAAACCAAGTGTCCAAGACATCAGGGTCACGATTGAGTTGACCGGTATAGCCAGCAGTAGCAGCCTTGGCTTTCGCCTCTTCTTCAGAGCGCGCTACAAAAATCTGTCCGTCATCGCCATACCAGGCGGGGATTTGATGCCCCCACCAGAGTTGTCGAGAGATGCACCAGTCCTGAATATTTTCCAGCCACTGGGAGTAGGTGCTAATCCAGTTTTCTGGAACGAGCTTAATGTCACCATTTTTTACTGCATCTAGTGCAGCGCCAGCGATAGAAGAGCCTGGTTGATATTGGTTATCTGGACTTGGTTTGGATACTGCGACAAACCATTGGTCAGTGAGCATCGGCTCAATGATGGTTTGGGTTCGATCACCACGAGGCACCATCAATTTATGCGGCTGTACTTTTTCTAATAAGCCAGCTGCATCTAAATCGGCAACGATTTGTTTACGGGCAGCAAAGCGCTCTAGACCTTGATAAACCGCAGGCGCATTCTCATTAATCTTGGCATCGAGAGTCAAGATATTGATGAGTGGCAATTGATGGCGCTGTCCAACAGCATAGTCATTGAAGTCATGTGCAGGTGTCACTTTGACGACACCAGTACCAAAGGCTAAATCAACATAGTCATCGGCAATGATCGGAATCTCCCGATTGCACAGCGGTAGCTGTACTGATTTACCAATGAGGTGTTTATAGCGCTCGTCTTCTGGATTGACCATAACGGCTACGTCACCCAATAAAGTCTCCGGGCGAGTGGTGGCAACGGTTAAGTATCCGGAGCCATCTGCCAATGGATAGCGGATATGCCACATCGAGCCATCTTCTTCTTCACTCACTACCTCTAGATCTGAAACAGCAGTACCGAGTACCGGATCCCAGTTCACCAAACGTTTGCCACGGTAAATCAAGCCCTGTTCATGTAAGCGAACAAATACTTCGACAACCGCCTTGGACATCTTGCTGTCCATCGTGAAATATTCTTTACCCCAATCAATTGAGGCGCCTAAGCGACGAATTTGACGAGTAATAGTATTGCCAGAAGTTTCTTTCCACTCCCACACTTTTTCCAAGAATTTCTCGCGACCTAAATCATGTCGAGAGATCTTCTGTGCATCAAGCTGGCGCTCAACAACGATTTGTGTAGCGATTCCAGCATGGTCTGTACCCGGAACCCACAAGGTATTTTTGCCAGACATGCGGGCATGACGTACCAAGCCATCCATAATGGTTTGATTAAAGGCGTGACCCATATGCAGGGTGCCTGTCACATTCGGTGGCGGCAGTTGAATCGAGAAATCTCCCTTGCCCTCATCCAGGGTGGCGTCGGCAATGCCTCGGCGCTCCCATTCCGGACCCCAATAAGCTTCAATTGGAGCGGGTTCGTAGGATTTGGCTAATTCGTCTAAAGAACTAGTTAAAGGGGAGTCGGGTGAATTAGGGGTATTCGAAGCATTTGGCATAAGAGGCAAATTATAATTGGGGCGATGTACTCAGACCTACTCGCAAACCTTAATCCAGAACAACGCGAGGCAGTGACCCTCCCGCCGGTAAATGAAAATGGCCAGGCCCAGTCAGCCCTGATTCTGGCTGGTGCTGGTAGTGGAAAAACCCGCGTTCTGACGACCCGTATAGCTTGGTTGATCCAAACGGGTCAAGTTTCGCCGATCGGCGTCCTTGCGGTGACCTTTACCAATAAGGCTGCTAAGGAGATGATGTTGCGCCTGAGCGCCATGTTGCCCATTAATACCCGGGGTATGTGGATTGGCACTTTCCATGGTCTTTGCAACCGTTTATTGCGTGCGCATCATAAAGAAGCAGGTTTGCCGTCTACTTTTCAGATTTTAGATACCCAAGATCAGCTTTCCGCCATTAAGCGCCTTTTAAAGGGCTTAAAGGTCGATGATGAGAAATACCCCCCTAAGCAGTTGCAATATTTCATTGCGCACGCCAAAGAGCGTGGTCAGCGTGCCAAAGAATTATCTGTAGGGGATGATTTTCAGGCCAAGATGGCCCAGTTGTACGAGGCTTATGACGAGCAGTGCCAGCGTGAAGGCGT